>JAGFJK010000297.1 GCA_024102795.1 Pirellulaceae bacterium | reverse complement strand
GTTTCCGGGGTCCCAGAACCTCACCTACCGCGGTGGAAAGTTACCCAGCAGGTAAAGTTTGCCATCTTCGCCGGCGACGGCCAGCAGATTTCGCCGGGCAGCCAGCGCGACGGCGTACAGGGCGCTGGGCGAGACCCGATCGTCCGACACCAATCCGAAGTCGGACGTGCGCCACGAACGGAGTCGGCGGTCGCCGCTGACCGCCACCAGCCAGTTGCCGTCGGCCGAGAAGGCCGGCGTATACTGCGGGTCGGTGGTGCCTTCCAGCACGTGGACGGCCCGCAACGTTTCCAGCGACCAGACGCGGACCGTGCGGTCCTGGCTGGCCGACGCCAACCACTTGCCGTCCGGCGAGAAGGTGCAGCGGTACACGTCGCTGGTATGTCCGCTCAGCACGCGAGCTGGTCCCCGCGGCAGCGTCCAGAGCCGGATCGTTTTGTCGCGGCCGGCGGTGGCCAACAGCTTGCCATCGGGCGAGAAGGCGACGCCGTACACGGCCCGGTCATGGCCGCTCAACTCGGCAACCAGTTCCAGGTTGTCCGCCTTCCACACTCGGCAGACGGAGTCTCCCTGCTCGTTGTCGCCGCCCACGCTGGCCAGGAACTGCCCGTCGCGCGAGTAGTCCAGGCAATACACGGCGCTGCCGTGCGGTTGCTTGCGGACCGCGATGCGTCCGGAATCCAGGTCCCACAGCACCAGTTCCCCATCGCCCGTACCGGTCGCCAGGCGCATGCCGTTGGGGCTGATCCGGGCGGCGTACACGGCCGCGTCATGCTCCAGCACGTGCCGCGGCTTGCGCAGGTCCACATCCCACACCACGGCCGTGTTGTCGCCCGACGCCGTGGCCATCCACCGCTCGTCCGCCGAGAAGTCGATCATGTAGACATACTCGGCGTGATGGTCCAGGACCACCGGCATCTCAGCGCCCAGCAGCACCGGGCGACCGGCGGCCAGCAGCCAGCAGCAGAGCAGCCAGCAGCATCGCGGCCGGGCGGGTCGCCGCGGTCCGGCGCACCAGCCACCCCAGGGATTACGCATGAACTCGGCTCCCGATGACAAAGTCAGTCGCTTGACGCGGCGAATCGAACAATCGCGGCCTGGTGTGCCGCGTGGCAACGGTCGACTCGCTGAGATGCTCACACCAGCCCGCCGTCACTCGGACCGCGACGAGATCGGGCGGATGCGGATGTAGACCTGCGTGCCGGGCGGCGGCGCCTTGGCCATGTCAAACCGCACGTTGGGCTTGGGGTCGTAGATCGGGAACCGGTTGTCGGCGATGATGCCGCCCGGACAATCGCAGGGACAGGCGATGCAGCCCGTGCCGGACTTGTGGATCGCGCCGCTGCCATGGAACACGAAGTGCGGCGTCCAGGGCTTTTCGATCTGCCGCTCGCCGACCTCGACCATTTCCGTGGCGAAGTGCTGATAGGCCCGCTCGACCCAACCTTTCGTTTCGCTCTTCCAGAACACGGACAACACGACCGGGTCGCCCTGCAGGTAATCGTCCGCACTGGTCTCCGGCTTCAGCCCGCTCCGCTTGCGACCTTCCTCGATGCTGTAATGCACGCTGGGCCGGCAGCCGAGCTTCATCAGGCCTTCGAACACCCGTTCCGTCTCGACATCCACCAGAAACACGAAGTACGACGCCATCTTGGCATCGCCGCCGGCGGCCGTCGCGCAGCCCACGAACGCCTGCACTCGCTGGCCGTACTCGTTAATGCAGGGCTTGCCTTCGGGGAACTGCACCTTGGCCGACAGGATCAGCTCGCGGCGCTGCTGGTCGACCACCACCGAACCGGGCTTGGGCAATTCGTCCGCCGGCGGTTCGTCCGCCGTGGCGGGAAGTGGCAGCAGACTGCAGGCCAGCAGCGTAATAGACAGCGGGTACTTCGACACGGCAGCACCTCCCACGGCGGAACAGAACACGGGTTGGAACAGGTTGGACTCAGGCCACGCGGCTACGGTTCCACCATAGCACGCGAGTCGGCCGCCAGCCAGTTACTCGACCGCCGCACGGCCCAGGTCCAATGGCGGTCGCTGGTGGCCTGCACCGAATCGCCGGGGAATCCCAGTCGTTCGACAATGTCGCGGATCTCGCCCAGGTCGAGGGCCGCCCGCAGTGAATTGTCGAACATCCGCTGCTGGAATTCACTTTCCCGGCCGGCATACGTGGCCACCAGGAGCCGGACCGCTTCGTCGGTCTCCGGCCGCAGCAGGTCGCGGAAGAACAGCCAGCCGTCGTCCGCCAGCACGCGGACCGCTTCGCCCAGCACCCGCTCGGGGTCCGGGATGTGGTGCACGATGCTGTTGGAGAACACGCACCAGAACCGGCCATCCTGGTACGGCAGCCGCTTGGCGTCGGCATGCTGCAGCAGGATGCGGTCCACGACTCCCGCCACCTCCAGGTTGTACTGGGCCAGGTCCAGCATGTGCGTCGACAGGTCCACCGCCACCACGCGGCAGTCGCCCCGCCGCAGGCACAGCTCGACCGGGATCTGGGCCGTCCCGGTTCCCAGGTCCAGCAGTTCGGCCTCGTCCGGCAGCGGCTCCGGGCCGAGAAACTCCAGCATGTCGGCCACGAACCGCCGATTCACCTCACCATGGTCCATGGCGTCGTATTCTTGCGCTTCCTGGAGCGTATCCATGACTTCCGGTTCCAGCACGCGTTTCAAGGTCATGACTTCGGCTCCTCCAGGTCGGGAAGCTGCTTTTCCACCAGGTTCTGCCACGTGCCCCAGGCCGCCAGCAGCAGGGCCACCAGGACGTAGCCGATCGTCAGCCGCAGAGGATAACGCAGGTCGACGGCGTCGAGCTGCCAGGGCAGAAACAACTGCCCGCCGGCCAGGGGCGAATGCATCACGCCAAACGCCGACAGTCCGGCGGCCACCAGAAAGAACGCCGCGGCGCGGAGCAACCGCCGGTCGATCAGCGCGGCCAGGGCCGAGGCCCAGATCAGGCTGGTGACAATAAATCCGTTGGCCAGCACCCGCGTGATCAGGATCTGCTCGCGCAACTCAGGCTTCAATCTCTCCAGGCCGATGCCGGCCGCGAACAGGGCCGGATCGCCCAGCAGGTTGTCGGTGTACAGCAGGGCCAGGGCCGCCAGCGCGGGCACGCAGGCCAGAGCCACCGCCGGGTAGTGCCGCGTGGGCGTGGCGTGAAAGCTCTGCGCCGTGATCTCCAGCCCGATGAACACCAGGATCGGAAACACGGCCGCCTTGGGGATCAGCCAGTACAGGAAGCCGAAATAGCCCAGCAAGCCGGCTCCGCCCACGAACAGGGCCGTGGCCAGCGTGTAAGCGGCCCGGCCGCCCATCGCCTTGTAGGCCGGATGGCCGATGTAGGGTGTGGTCTGGATCACTCCGCCGCAGAGCCCGGCGACGATCGTCGCCAGGGCTTCCACGCCGATCACCTGCCGCGTGTCGAATTCATCACCGGCGGCCGCCGCGCTTTCGGTACAGTCGATCCCGCCAACCACCGTCGCCAGGGCAAACGGAATGACGATGGGCAAATAGTTCAGCGAATCGGGCAGCCGCCGCAGCCAGTCGAACTGGAACACCTCCAGCCACTCGTACGGCAGCAGCGCCTGCCGCGGATCAAACGGCAGCTCAGCCGCCTGGGCCAGCGTGCCGGTGGCTCGCATCAGGTAGTAGATCGCGCCCGCGACCAGCAGGGCTCCCAGCGCGCCCGGAATCCGCAACGGCAGGCGCACGCGAGCGACCAGGGTGGTCAAAATGACAGCCAGGGCGGTCAAGCCAACGATCGGCATCTGGCAGATTTCGAGCAGGGGCAGAAAGCTGATCAAGACCAGGGCAATGGCCGCCAACGATCCCAGCAAGCCGGCCCGCGGCAGCAGCCGCCGGACCCAGTTGGAGCCGAACGAACAGGCAAGTTTGAACACTCCGCTGATGAAAATTGCACAGATTCCAATGTGCCACGTGTAGCGGGCCGCTTCCAGGGGCGCGAGCCCAAGTTCTTTCTGGGCAAAGAGAAACGACGGCCCCAGGACGAAAAACACCATCCCGAACGTGCTGGGGGTGTCTAATCCTAAAGGCATGGCCGTCAGATTGTTGCGCCCCGTCCGCCGGGCTACCCGCAAAGCCATCCAGAAAAACAGCAAGTCGCCGACCAGCACGCCGATCGCCGTGCCCGGAACCATGTGCCGCAGGGCGAATCCTGTAGGAAATTCAAAGACCTCGTGCAGCAGTCCGACCGCCAGCAGAAGATCGGCGATGTTATCTAACATCAAGCCGAAAAAAGCGTTAACGTCGCCAGGAGCGGCCCATTGGTAACGTTTGTCGGACACTTGGCAGCCAGTGGGCACGGATTTTGCGGGTTGTTCGCATCGTGAGTTTAGTTCTGGGCCGGCCGCCTGTCAACGCAATCAGCGGAAGGGCAGGTCGCCCCGGAAGAATTGGTCCTTCGATCTCGGCCCGGATCTGGTAGGATGGCCGGGTGGGAGAGCGGCGGACCAAGGTCATGTTTTCCGCCTTTTCTTCGAACTCTCCTCCATACGGTTCGTAAGACCATGATGAGTACCGACGTGCAAGACGCGCATGATGCAACTCGCAGTCCGGTTTCCAGTCCGCTGACGGACGAAGAAATCCTGCTCCGGTATCGCCGGACGGGGAACCGCGAACTGTTCGCGCAGCTCGTGCAGAGGTACGAACGGGAACTGTACAATTACCTGCGACGGTACCTGGGCAACGCGGAAACGGCAGAGGACGCCTTTCAAGCCACGTTTCTCCAGGTGCACCTGAAGCGGGAGCAGTTCGAGGAGGGTCGCCGGTTCCGACCGTGGTTGTACACGATTGCCACCAACCAGGCGATTGACGCTCAGCGGCGCAACAAGCGGCACCGCATGGTCAGTCTGGATGGCGGGCAGAGTGGCGACCCGGACGTGGCCAAGCTGGTGGACCTGCTGGTGAGCGACGCGCCCGATCCGCTGGCCGAGGCCAGCCGCGAGGAGCGTGGCTTGTGGGTTCAGACCGCTCTGGACGAATTGCCCGACCCCATGCGGGCGGTCGTGGAGCTGGTCTACTACCAGGGGCTGAAGTACCGGGAGGCGGCGGAAGTGCTGGCGATCCCGGTCGGAACGGTGAAAAGCCGGCTGCATTCGGCGATCCTCAAGCTCAACGAATGCTGGAATAACACTCACGTTGATCAAAGGTGAATCACCCTCATGCGCGACAATCTGCTGGGCTATCTGCTCGATGCGCTGGATGCCTCCGAGCGGGCCGAAGTAGAACTGGCGCTCCAGCGCCAGCCCCACCTGCGACGCGAATTGGCAACTTTAAAGCGGCGGTTGGAGCCGCTGGAATCGGGCCGCGAAATCCATGAGCCACCGGCTGGGTTGGCTCGGCGAGCCTGTCTATGCGTGGACCTGATGCCCGTGGCGGCGGTCGAGCCGGTTGCGGACTCGCCCCGCGTGCTGCTTTCGCCGGCCGATCGCGCGGGCGGATTCAGCCGACTGGGATGGTCGATGTCGGACATGGTGGTCGCTGCCGGAGTGTTCCTGGCGGCGTCGCTGCTGTTCTTCCCGGCCATCGCCTCCAGCCGAAGTTCCGCCCGCATCGCGGTCTGCCAGAACAATCTCCGGCAGCTCGGAGTGCAACTGGCTATTTACAGCCAGCAGCGCGTGGACAACCGCTTTCCGGATGTGCCGGTGGAAGGCCCTTTGAGCTTCGCGGGAATCTTCACCACCACGCTGCGGGAGCACGAGCTGCTGCCGGACGAAACGTTGCTGATCTGCCCGTCATCCGAATGGGCCGGCCAGACGCACGACTTTCGCATCCCGACGCGCGAGGAGCTGAAACGGGAGGTGGGTCGCGGGCTGCGGCGGCTGCAGGAGATGGCGGCCGGCAGTTACGGCTATAACCTGGGTTACATGGTGGCCGGACACCACCTGGCCCCGCAAAACCGCTACCGAGCGGCTTACGCTCTGATGTCCGATTCGCCTCAGGGACCGCAGCGGACGACGATGAATCACGGCGGCTGCGGCCACAACATTTTGTTCGAGGACGGGCACGTGGCCTACCTCAAGGGCTGCCTGGAAAATCAGTGCCCCGACAACCCGCTGCTGAATGATGCCGGCGAGTGTGCAGCGAGCGATTCGTCCGAAGACGCCGTCATCGGCCCTTCGGGCCATCCTCCGCTGCCCCGCATCCGCACCGTCAGTTTCCGGCCGTAGGGCGGATCAGGAAGTTCACTGCCGTGGCGTGCGAGCGGCCAGGATTCTTTGGGGCCCTGCCCGACCGACGGCAGGCAGCCGGTGGAACCATCCGCTGGGCGGCGCCGTTTCCCGACTCGTCCTTGACTTCGATTAAAGTATCTCCCCAGGTGCCCCGCAACGGCCCCAGCAGTGATCTTCTGGCAGTGTTCACGTTGGACTTACGCCTGCCCCTTTCGCGTCATCCCGATTGCAAGTCGATACAGGTCCGGCACGCGATATCGCCGAACGTCCTCCTCCGTCCCTTCATATACTTCGAGCAAGCCGACTTCGCGCGCCAAACCAAGCTCCGCCACGTTTGCAAGTTCATTAGCTTCTAGTGGAGACCGCCCAATTTCTCGTAGTCGCACGACTAGATCATTCAATTCGGTAAATTCCTCTAACAATGCTTGAACGGCCTCTTCAGAGACTTTATCGAGTGACATGATTAGTGCACGCGGACGGATTATAGACTTCTCGTACGTGCTGCGACTCTGCTCGTCTCGTTCCTGATCGGTTGCTTCTCGAAATAGTTGCAATAGCGCCCGAGGCGTATGATCACCATTTCCATCTGCCAGCCTATTCCAAACCCAGTTCCGTGTGTACGCTGTCTTTCCACCCTTCATTCGTTCTCCAACCAAGACATCCCAGGCTTTGAAGACGGCCTCCTCCGACCAGTCGTCAACTTCGGACATGGATCTGTGGCACTGTCTCTCTGCGAGGCGTGCGAATTCCGCGACGCGGCCGGCTTGCTTCAACATCGTCTTCGCGTAATCTGACTGCCTCTGCCATTCGAGTCGGACCGACCGCCCGTAGAGGTGGCTCTTGTTTTCGAACCGGACAGTTCGCCAAATGTCCTCTCTCAGGAGGACCTTGAATCGCAAATGCCTTAGGCCCGATTCCCTGTCCATGATGAAAGTAAAGAGTCCCTGAATTGCCTTCGCCCGACGTCCACGGTCGTCACTCTCTTGCCCGAAGCCAGTATCCAAACCATCAAACAGTGCGAAGTGATCCGGCTCTAGCTCCGTGTCAATATCGGCAAGCCAGCCCCATGACAACATACCGACATCCCGAACTAACAGGACTTCACGGAGTCGTTCAACAAGTCTCAGCTCGCTTATCGGGTTGCGGTCATCTACCCCGGCAATCAAGCTCGCGAGGGGCCCTCGTGGCTGAGGCAATGCACCTCTGTCTTCCGCCGACAACCATATCGCTAGCGGTGTAAATAGACTCCAAAACTCTCGCCAACTGCTGTCGGTACCGTTGAGGTGTCCGTCAATTGCCTTGAACGCGTCGATTCCCAGGACCCAGGGGTACTTTCGTCGGAAATCGGCCGGGGCCATAACTGCGGTACATTGGTAATCAGTTCCCTCGAGCAGCCTTCGAAAGACGGCAGTTTTGCCAGTGCCCTTGCGGCCTAATACTAGCGGCATGGAAGGTGACATCGCACGTTCGACTAGATCTGTTCTTACAAAGCTTTCCAGGAAGTTGTCTTGTCTCTCGGCGGTTCCGGCAGAAAAATCAAGACGTTCGAGAATCTCCGCTTTGACGTTCGCAACCGCTCCCGCGGTGGCGACTTCGCTTTCTGTTGCTAAGAAGCGTTCAAGCCACTCAGCAATCGGCACATAAAACCTCCATGCGTCCTTGTCCGGCAATATGCGATCAGAAGTTGCAATCACTTCCGCATAGGGCACGACGTGCATGACATCCGACGCGTCAATTGGCGGCAAGCCATGCGGTCGTAACTGTTCAAGAGGAGAAAGCCATTCAGAGATCCAGTCTTGTGCACGCCGCTGATACCGCTGCACGATTTCCGGAACCTTCGTGTCCGGAACCATCGAGACGATGAAGCGAGGCTCTGGTGTGAGAGGGCGTCCATCAACTTCGCGTCGGGAGTGAGAGTTCAGCAGAGCGCGTACGAGTTCGCCAGTGCCGCGACGCGCCTGTGGATGTGGAAAGAGTGTTATAAATGCCAAGTCACTTAAATCAAACAAGAGTGGAGCACTGAGGGGCGTCATTCCGGTTCGGGCATCGAGCAACAAAACGTCCGGCTTGATTGGCAAATCTCGTAGGAGATCAATGAGGACGCGCAATGGATTGTTGTCTTCCCGATACCACGACTCAGGATCAATCAACCTGAGGCGGCGCGCGTAATCAGCACTTGGCACACCCGCAGGGAGGCAGTACAATTCGTTGGATTCTGACAGTCGAACAATGTGCTGAAGGACATCTGGCCTGCCTCCCTGGTCCAGTTCAATGAGCACGCTGGCTAAACCATGCCCCGGGGGAAGCGCGTCTTCCCTTCCAAACAGGGGGCCAAGTCCAGGCGCTTCGAGATCCATATCCACGCACAGGACGGACCTACCACGACTTGCGAGGATTCTGCCCGTGTACGCAAGCGCTGTTGACCGTCCGACGCCGCCTCTGAGCGAATAGAACGTCGCGATGATAGGTCGAGGAAGATCGTCCTCAAGGTCGGACGCAAACACCACTTGACTCTCAGGACGCCGCCTTGCCAGGGCTTCCGGCCACGATGGCAATTCCTCTAGGTCTGCGTTGAGGAACAAATCGCCAGACCACTCTCGCTCAGTCGGAGTCAGAAGTTCCGCCCATTGAATCACCACGTCTTCGAAATTTGAGAGCGCGATCTGCTGTCTCCTTCGCCGCGGCATCCCCTCGAAACCGCTACTTACAATTGCTACACGCCATCCGGCGAACGGGTCTTCAAGTAGCCGTAAGTCATCCGCCCGAATCCCGTGTTGTTCGAGATTCGCCGTGATGCGTCGAGCTATCTCTTCTCGCGTCATGTCCTACCTTCGGTATCGATTCGGGCGCCGCTGTCGCTTCTGTATGTAACCCACGAGGTTCTTTGCACCATCCATGAGGGAATCGAAATCATCGCTTTCACCTAGGTCGTCCTGGTACCGCAGCTCGGTTGACCATGCATCAAGAAACAGCCGTAGGTTTCCTCGCACATCGCTTCGCTTGAACCCACAGTCCTCCCAAAGGCCTAATAAGTCGTGACCTTGGCGACCTCTCCAGTTGTCTGGCTTATTCAGTAGTCGGAGATAGGTTTTCAGGTGGCATTCTACGGCATATCCAATCATGTACACGGTTCCCAACCTTCGTTCCGCTTCATTCAAGGCAGCGGCATCCTTGCCTCTAGCCTCGGCAACCATTCGCCACTCTTGAGGAGAACTTGGCATCTCAATTGCCAGTAGTCATTGGTTACGAATCAGGCCTTGTCACCCGACAGATCATCTGAAGGAGGTGTCTACGCTTGCAGGCTCAATAAACACTTCGTCTACTTCATCGGTAACGTGTCCTATCGATCAATGTCTGGAAGCACACCCTTTCATCAAGACGACGGTCCACGCAGAGATGGACTCCGCTTCGCTTCGGAGTGCCGACGACGCCACCTCTGCGAGGGGCACGCGTCGCGCAACTGTGCCTTGAGCTAGCGCGCTCCTCACCTCGCCAATTTGGCAGTTCGCCCCCCGTTTCACACGCAGCCAGGCGTCCGGGTGCGTTGGCAGGCACTGTCTGCCAACGGACGCTGCCTCTCGCTATTTCCAGCGCACCTTCGAGCGCTGGTAGTGCAGCATCCGCTTTCTCGTAGTCCGGCACCATTTACCACGTCTCAGAGGCCTTTGTATGGTTCAGGTTATGCCAAGTTCTTTCAACGCACAATCTGGGGACGCATCACCGCCTCCCACTCGTCACGACTCAGCGTCTCGGGCTGGCGCCCGCTACGCTGTCTACCGTGCGTGGCCCGTGACCAAGCCAGCCGCACGTCCGCCCCGGGCAGGGCCAGTAGTCACGGCGCCTCTTCTGCCCCCTCATCGCCGGTCGACTCGCGTTCGAGCACGAGCGCCACTTCCCCCGCACCTCGTACTGCCAAGCGTGGAAAAAGAAGAGTTTCCGCGGATGACCGGCGCGCTGCAATAACAGGAACGGCCCGCAGCAATTCGCGGGAAACTATCCCGTCCCCTGGGCTTCGAGCACCAGCACGTCCAGCTCGCCGAGCGTCACGCGGCGCTCGATCCGCGATGGCAGGTCGCCGGCCAGACGCCCACTGACCGCCCGCGGCAGGATCAAGTAACGGATCCGCTCTTCAGCGATCAGCGCCCGCAGTTCCTCGCCGACCTCGGAGCCGTCCGGCAGGTCGTTCTCCGCATCGGCGATCCACCGTCGCCAGCGAGCGACGCGCGGATGATATTCGGGCGTCAGGAACCAGTGCCCGACCCAGACGTGCTGGCCCGTGTAGGCGGGCAGCAGGTTGCCCAGTTCGGGCGGCGCCAGCACGTGATCGTCCGGCTGCCGGGGCTGCCGCGACAACCAGTCCGCCACGCGCAAGTAGTCCCGCGGCACGCGGTTGTGCCAGCTCAGATCTCCCAGGGCCTCGAACGTCAAGAACACACTCGACCCGAACACCAGCACCAACCCGCCGGCCGGTACCCACCGGGGCGCCAGCTCGCCAGCCCGGAATCGCTCGACCAGCCGCCGCAGCTCCCCAGCCGCCAGCACGCAGAGCGGCAGGTGCAGATAGCAGATGAAGTGATAGCCGTTCAGCACGGGCGACGTGTGCAGCCACACCACGGCGGCGATCCAGCCCAGCAAGCCGTAGCGGTAGGGATGTGCCTGCCGCGCCCAGCGCTGCGCGCCCCACGCGGCCAGCAGCCCCACCGCGCCCAACGTCAGCGGATACCAGAACACGGGCACGTGCAACGTGCCCAGCACGTTGGCGGAAACCTGGCGATAGAGCGGATCCTGCACTTGCCAGCGACCGACCAGACCCACCAGCAAACAGGCGGGTCCCAACGCCGCCGCCAGCCGGATCAGCCGCGTGCGATCGATCTGCCGCTGAAAGATGCTCTGGCAGAGCGGAGCCGCCACGGCCACTGCCAGCGTAGCCAGTGCCGAATACGGATGCACGAAGAACAGCAGGCAGAAAGTTCCGCCCAGCCGCACGCCCTGCCCGATGGTCGCGGGCCCGCGCGGGTTCAGCACCAGTCCCAGACAGACCAGCATCAGCGTCAGGCCGGCAATCCACAACGGATTGTATAACGCGGCGAACGTGTTCCAGCCGTACAGATGCCAGACGCCCGCGTGTAGCTGCTCGCGCACCAGCGGACTCATCCAACCTTCCAGCGGTTTGACGAAGCCCTCGATGCCGCCGGAGAACGCCACCAGCAGGCAGGCGCAGTAGCGGTCGGGGCGGTTGTCGAGCAGCTTGCCAAGAAACCGCCACAGAACGGCGAAGAAGGCGAACGTGAGCGGAAAGCGGGACAGTTCCAGCACCAGTTCCGGCGCCCACCCGGTCACTCGGCAGACCTGACCCAGCAGCCAGTGCAGCAGCAGGATGAACCGGCCGCTTTGCTCGGCCGTGCTGTACGGATCCTGCAGCAACACGCTGCCCCGTTCGGCCGCCTGGCGAATGAATGCCACGTACGACATCAGGTCCGGCGGCATGTAACCGACCGGCAGCATCGCCTGGTCCGGTCCGGACGGCGCCAGTCGCGTCCAGAGGAACGGGATGGCGCGCAGCAAGGCCACGGCGCCGGGCAACAACCAGAAGGCCGGCGCGGGCCGAACGTCGGCGGACCCGATCGATTCGCTCATGGTGCTTTCAACTTCGTCCGCCGGCGCCGGCAAGATTGCCCGATCTCGCGCCGACCACCCGCAAATCATGCCCCGCGTCGTCGACCTTGACGCTGGTAACGACTTGCGCGGCCGGCCCCCTCTTCCGCCCCGCGAGAGCCCGCCCGCGCGGTGCCCCGCCGTGACCTAGGCTTGGATTGGGCAGGCTTTGTCAGCGAGGTAATTCAGCAGCGAGGCCCCAGATGAGCGTGGCGATCATTACGGGTTCGGCGGGCCTGGTCGGTTCCGAGGCCGCCCGCTTCTTCCACGACCGCGGTTTCGACGTCGCCGGAATCGACAACGACACCCGCCAGCGACTGTTCGGCGCGGAGGCCTCGACCGGCGCCCAGCGCAAACGCCTGGAAAGCTCGCTGGCCAACTACCGGCACTTCGACAACGACATCCGCGACCGATCGGCGCTGAGCGCGATCTTCGCGCACTACGGCGCGGCGGTCGAGCTGGTGATTCACACGGCGGCCCAGCCGTCGCACGACTGGGCGGCCCGCGATCCGCAGACCGATTTCGCCATCAACGCGCAAGGCACGCTGAACCTGCTGGAGCTGACTCGGAAACATTGCCCGCGAGCGTCCTTTGTTTTCACGTCGACCAACAAGGTCTACGGCGACACGCCCAACTTGTTGCCGCTGGTCGAACTCCCGACGCGCTGGGAGCTGGACGCCGGGCACCCGTACTTCGAGCATGGAATCGACGAACGGATGTCGGTGGACCAGACGCGACACTCGCTGTTCGGCGTTTCCAAGCTGGCGGCCGACTCGCTGGTGCAGGAGTATGGCCGCTACTTCGGCCTGAACACCGTCTGCTTCCGCGGCGGCTGCCTGACGGGACCCGCGCACGCCGGCACGCAACTGCACGGCTTTCTCAGTTACCTGGCCCGCTGCGCGGTAATGGGCACGCGCTACACCGTGTTCGGCTACCAGGGCAAGCAGGTCCGCGACAACATCCATAGCTTCGACCTGGTCAACATGTTCTGGCACTACCATCAACAGCCGCGGCCGGGCGAGGTGTACAATGCGGGCGGCGGCCGGCACAGCCATTGTTCGCTAAGGGAAGCAATCGTCCGTTGCGAGCAGTTGAGCGGCCGGCGGATGCTGGTCGAGTACTGCGAACAACCCCGGCTGGGCGACCACATCTGGTATGTCAGCGACACCCGCAAGTTCCGCGCCCACTACCCCGCCTGGGATTACCGCTTCGACCTGGGGCAGATCCTGAGCCAGATCTTCGAGGCGCTCGGCGAACTCCGGCACCTGCCGGGACACACCTGGCCCGACTCGCTGCCCGCCGCCCAACCCAGTCCGTCCGTTTCCTGACGGCCGGCTTCTTTTCGTGGCCGAATACCGGCCGGAGACTGACACCCGCCGGGCGGAGACGGGGTATAATCGTCCGTCTGTGCGTTCAGTGGTGACGGGCCCGCGGCCCCTGTGGACTGCCTCGGACCGTCTGCCTGGGACCGTCGTCGACACCCCAGCGGGGCAAGCTTTTCGAGAGTCGAGGAAGCGATGAACCAAGCACTGTGTACTGGCCCGCTACTTTCGCGGAGCGAAAGGCGACGATGCCCGCTACTTTCGCGGAGCGAAAGGCGACGATGCCCGGCCGCCGCGATGTGGTTGAGCTGTCTGGCCATGTTCGCCGCGCTGGCCGCGCCGCTGCGAGCGGACGAGATGACCGCGGCCGATCTGCTGCCAGGCAGTTCCGTGATGTATGCCGAGCTGTCACGTCCCAAGGAGGTGCTGGCAGTGATCCTGGATCACCCGCTGCGCCAACGGCTGGAGGCGTTGCCGCCGTACCGCCAGGCACTCGAACAGCCGGACTATCTGCGGTTCAAGGCGGCGGTGGCGGTGGTCGAGGCGCAACTGGAGATGCCGTGGCGCAAGCTGGTCGAGGCGGTCACGGACGGCGGGCTGTTCGTGGGCGTGGACGCCGAAACCGAAGGCCTGGCCGTGCTGGTCCGGGCCCGCGACGCGGCCACGCTGGACAAGACCCTGCAAACGCTGCTCAAGCTGGCTCGCGACGAAGCGCAGCGGCAGGGCCAGGACGACCCGGTGAAGTCCGGGCAGTATCGCGAAGTAACCGCCTATCGCGCGGGCGAAGCGCGGCTGGCCGTCCTCGGCGGCTGGCTGCTGCTGACGAACAAGGACCGGCTGGGGCAGCGCGTGATCGACAACTACCTGGACTCCAGCCCGCAGGTGCTGGCTAAACAACCCGCTTTCGTCGCCGCCCGCCAGGCGCGCGACGCAAGCGCCGCGGCCTGGAGCTGGTTCGACCTGGCAACGCTCCGCACGCTGGATCGCGACAACAAGTTGTTTCGCGGCCCGCGCGACAATCCGGTTGGCGAACTGCTGGTCGGCGGCCTGTTCGGGATCGCCAGCCAGGCTCCCTACGCCACCGTGTCCTTGCATCTGAATCCGCGGCGGGCACGGCTGGTCGCCGCCATGCCGCTGGAACCGGCCTGGGTCGGCGAGTCGCGCCAGTATTACCTGGGTCCCGAGGGGCAGGGCGAGGCGCCTACGCCACTGGGCGTCGACGGCCAACTGCTGTCTGTCCGCACGTACCGCAACCTGTCCGAGATGTGGCTGCGGGCAGACGACCTGTTCGATCAGAACGTGGTGGACCAGTTGGCCCAGGCCGACAGCAACCTCTCGACGCTCTTCTCCGGCAAGGACTTTGGCGAGGACATCCTGGGTTCGTTCGATCCACGGATTCACGTCCTGGTCGCTCGCCAGGACTTCGGCCAGCAGACGCCTCAGCCCGCGATCAAACTGCCGGCGTTCGCCCTGGTAGCCCAGATGAAGGATCCGGAGACCGTGCAGCCGGAGTTGCGGCGGATCTTCATGAGCCTGGTGGGATTCCTGAACGTCGTCGGCGCCATGAACGGCCAGCCCCAGTTGGATCTGGAGACGATCACCGAGGGCGAGCGGAAGCTGGTGGCGTCCCGGTTCCTGGCGGAGAAGGACGAGCAGGATTCCAAGTCCGCGCGGATCAACTTCAACTTCTCGCCCACGGTCGGCTTTCTGGGTTCCACCTTTGTGCTGTCCAGCACGCGGCGACTGGCGGACCAGTTGCTGGAAGCCGCCGGCAAGCCTGCCAGCGCAGGCAACGGCTCGGCGGCCGGGCAGAGCCGAGTGAACACCGACGTCCAGGCCAACCTGGGCCTGTTGCGCGACGTGCTGGACGACAACCGGCAGCAACTGATCTCCCAGAACATGCTCGAACAGGGGCACACCCGCGCGGAGGCCGAGTACGAGATTGGCCTGCTGCTGGAACTGCTTGGCCTGCTGCGCTCGTTCGGCCTGCAGTTGGACACCCTGGACGGACAATTGCGTTTGCAAGCACAACTGGAACTGGCCGAGTAGTGAAACGCGCTGCTGGAGTCTGCCCGCACCATGCCGCCGCTCGAACTGAACGAACTGGATCCCGACTGGGCCTGGAGTGAATACGAGCCGGATGCCGACCAGCCCTGGGACCGCCGCCGGGTGGCTCATCTGTACCGGCGAGCGGGATTCGCGGCTAGCGAGCGGGAGCTGCGCGAGGCGTTGCAGTTGGCGCCGGCGGAGTTGATCCAGCGACTGGTCGAGCCGGCCGCGGACGAGACGTTCGAAGCGCAGATGAGGCAACTGGTCGAGGCGACGCTGGCCGGCGGCGATCCCGCTCGCCTGGCCAGCGTCTGGCTGTACCGGATGCTGGCCACGCCCGATCCGCTGCGGGAGAAGCTGACGCTGTTCTGGCACGGGCACTTCGCCACCAGTGCCGCCAAGGTGCAGGATGCCCAGTTGATGCAGCGGCAGAACGCCGTGCTGCGGCAGCACGCGCTGGGTCGGTTCGAGCCGCTGGTGCAAGAGATCTCGCGCGATCCGGCGATGCTGGTCTACCTGGACTCGGACAGCAACCGCAAGAGTCACCCCAACGAGAATTATGCGCGGGAGCTGATGGAGCTGTTCTGCCTGGGCGAGGGGAATTACACCGAGCAGGACATTCGCCAGTTGGCACGCTGCTTCACGGGCTGCGAGGTCCGCCGCCGCAGCTACCGCTTCAACCAGTACCAGCACGACTCCGGCGTGAAGACCTTCCTGGGAAGCACTGGTGCTTTCGGCGGCGAGGAAGCGGTCCGCGTCGTGATCGCTCAGCCGGCCGCGGCACGCTTCCTGGTCCGCAAGCTGGTCCACTACCTGGTGTGCGACGAGCCGCGGGCGTCGGACCGGCTGATCGAGCCGTTGGCCGAAGAATTTCGCCAGCGGGACCTCGACACGGGCTGGCTGGTGCGGCGCGTCCTCGGCAGCCAACTGTTCTTCTCGACCCTGGCCCTGGGCCGCAAGATCCGTTCGCCCGTCGAACTGGCCGTTGGTCTGCTGCGGGCGCTGGAAGGTTCGACCAACGTGGTGGAATTGTCGGGCGAGTTAGGCCAGTTGGGACAGCAGTTGTTTTTCCCGCCCAACGTCAAGGGCTGGGAAGGAGGCCGCAACTGGATCAATTCCTCGACGCTGTTGGGCCGGGCGAACCTGGTCGAGAAGCTGCTGCACGGTAGTCCGACTCGTTTCGCCGGCGGCACGCTGGCGGACCTGGCCGAACGGTATGAGGTGGCGACCAGCCCGCGGTTTGTGGACTGGCTGGCCGAGCTGCTGTTGGCCGTGCCGTTGCCGGACGACGTGCGGCGGGAGTTGGTGGAAGTGGCCGAGCAGCCGGGCGGCGACCGCGACGCGCAGTTGCGGCGGACGTTGCATGCGCTGAGCACGTTGCCGGAGTTTCAACTGGCATAGACCCGCGGCGGTGTTCGTGCAGCGCGAGGCGGTCCGGCGTCGGGCGGCGAAAGTCAGCGAAAATTGACGATACGTGAAGGCAAAGAGAGGGCGTACCATGCGGACCACTCGCAGACAGTTCCTGGCGGTGACCGGAACCTCGGCGGTGCTGGCAATCGGCGGCCGGTTGCCGGAATTCTGGCTGCGGGCGGCCGCGGCCGGCGAGTCGCCGACCAAGGGGGAAAAGATCCTGGTTGTCGTGCAGTTGTCGGGCGGCAATGACGGGCTGAACACGATCGTCCCGCATGGCGACGAGTCCTACTATCGGGCTCGCCCGCAACTGGCCATTCCCCGCGACCAGGTGCTGAAGATCGACGACTTCCACGGCTTCCATCCGTCGGCCCGCGGCCTGGCCGATCTGCTGGAAGCCGGACAATTGGCCATTGTGCAAGGCGTGGGCTATCCCGATCCCAACCGCTCGCACTTCGAATCGATGGATATCTGGCACTCCTGTTTTCGCAAGGACCGGCCGCGGCAAGACGGTTGGTTGGGCCGGTACCTGGATCGGGCGGCGGGCACGGCGGGCGGCGACGTGCCGGCGCTGCACGTGGGCGAGGAAGAGCAGCCGTTGGCGCTGGCGGCCCAGCGCGTGCGAGTGCCTTCGGTCCGGTCGCTGGACCGCTTCCGTTTGCAGTTGGAGTCCGGGGAAGCCGACGCCGCCACGATCCAGCGGCTGGTGGGCCGCGAGCGGCCGGCGGCCAGCGATTTGTTGGGCTTCGTCCAAAGCAGTTCGGCGGCCGCATTGGAAGCCGCTCGGCGAGTGGAACAGGCTCGGCGGCAGTACCAGACCGATGTCGAGTATCCGGCCAGCGGTCTGGGGCAGAAGTTGCGCACGGTCGCCCAACTCATTGACGCGGGACTTGAGACTCGAATCTACTATCTGACGCTGGACGGCTTCGACACGCACGCCCGGCAGGCGGAGGCCCACGCCGCGTTGCTGACGGAGCTGAGCGGTTCGATGGCGGCGTTCATGGACGATCTGGCCAGGCATGGGCACGCCGAGCGGGTGTTGCTGCTGGGTTTCAGCGAGTTCGGCCGCCGCCTGGAGGAGAACGCCAGTGCGGGCACGGACCATGGAGCGGCCGCGCCGCTGTTGCTGGCGGGCCAAGCCGTTCGGCCGGGCTTACTCGGAACGCATCCCAGTCTGACCGACCTGGACCAGGGCGATCTGAAGTTTCACACGGACTTCCGCCGCGTGTACGCGCTGCTGCTCGAATCGTGGCTGGGCTGTCCGAGCGCCGAACTGCTGGGCGGCAGCTACGAGCCGATCGCGGCCCTGGCGTGAAACACGATCGAGCGACTCACAGCACCTCGCGGATCGGGCTGCCATGATCCAGGATCGGCCGCGGCCGGTGCTGGAAGTCGTACACCGTCCCTCGCGGGTCCACTCCCAGGGCCGAGTACATCGTGGCCGCCACGTCGGCCGGCGAGTAGGGATAAGTCAGCGGGCGCGAGGCGGTGCGATCCGTTTCGCCCACGACCTGCCCGCCGCGCACGCCTCCGCCGGCCAGAAAGATCGAACCGGCCGCGCCCCAGTGGTCTCGCCCGCCGTTGGCGTTGATCTGCGGCGTGCGGCCAAACTCGGTCAGGAACACGACCAGCGTGGATTCGAGCAGCCCGCGCTGCCGCAGGTCGTCCACCAGGGCCGCGAACGCCTGGTCCATGCCGGCCAGGTGGTAGCCGCGAAAGACCATTTGTTGAATGGGCGGATGATTCTGGCTGGGCGCGTTATGATTGTCCCAGACGTTGCCGTAGTCGGAGTCGTAGCCGTAATCGACCATCACGAACCGGGCACCGGCTTCGACCAGTCGGCGAGCCATCAGGCAACGGCCGCCCAGCTTCGTGCGGCCGTACGCTTGCCGGACACGTTCGGGTTCGTTCTCCAAGGCGAACGCATCCCGCACTTCGGGAGTCATCAGCAGCCGCAGCGCGCCCTCGTAGTTCGACTCCACCGTGGCCAACTGGTCCTGCTGTTCGAGTTGCCGCAGGGCACCGTCCAGTTGCTCCCGCAAGCGAACTCGCTGTTCCAACCGCGGCAGGGCGCTGCCCGCGACGCTCAGGCTGCGCGGCCGCAGATCCTCGTCGGCCTCCGACGGCGGGTTGGCCAGCTTTTCGCCGACCGTGAAGTCCGCCTCCTTGGGCAAGCCGCCCAGACAGTACGGCGCGTGCTGGTTTCCCAGCCAGCCGCCGACAAACAAGTTATGCGGGGGAGGACCAGGCCGCGTGATGCCCGGCACCGCGATGTAGCCGGGCAAGCCGTTGCGCGGGCCTTGCAGGTGATTGACGATCGATCCCACGTTCGGCTCGGTAAACAATCCCGTCGGATCCACCTTGCGTCCCGACAGCGTGTAAACCTGGCTCAGCAGGTGATCGTTGCTGTCGTGCGAGTAGCTGCGGATCACGGCCAGTTGATCGGCAATGGCGGCCAGCCGCGGCAGCGTCTCGCAGAACCGCACGCCCGGCAAGCGCGTGGCGATGTCGCCCAGCACGCCGCGGACTTCGACCGGAGCGTACGGCTTGGGATCGAACGAGTCCAGATGCGTGACGCCGCCGGCCATCCAGAGCAGAATGACGGAGCGGGCTCGGCCCGGCGAATCGGCGGCCGCCCTGGCCGGCGCCGGTCCCAACTGCTCGCCAGGCGCCAGATGCGGCAGCGCCGTGGCGGCGATCCCCAGCGAACCAATGCGCAGCAAGTCGCGTCGGCTCAACCACAGGTTCTCGCGCCAGGTTTCCATTCGTGAGGGCGTCACGGACATGCAACTCGTCCTGATTCAGGGGAGGGACCGGGCGGTTCAGTGGAGTGATTGCGGCGTGCGGCCAAAGCTACTTTCGCTGCTCGATCATCCGCAGCGCGGAGCGGGCCGTGGACTGGACTGACGGGTCGGGGTCCGAGTCGGCCAGTTCCTGGACAACCGGCAAGCTGCGCCCGGTTCCGATCCGCCGGAGCAGTTGCACGGCTTCCCGCCGCGTGCTTGGGTCGTCGTGACGAGCCATCCGCAGGACGTGTTCCTCGGCCAGCTCGCCCATCTTTGACAGGGCCAGGCTGGCTCCGCCACGGTCCTGGGGCACCGCCAGCCGCTGGGCCAGCGCGCCGGCGGCCCGCTCGTCCCGCATCCCGCCCAGCGCCTGCAGGATCTGAACCCGCACCAGCGGGTTGGCGGAATCCAGCGCCGCAACCAGGCCGTCGATCTGCCGCGGCGTGGCCCATTTCGCGGCGGCAAGTGAGGCGCTGATCGTCACGTTGATCTGTTCGTGGTCCAGCAGGTCGACCAACACGTCGGCCACCTCCTGCCGCTTGTCGTCGTTCAGCTCGTCCAGATGCGCCAGCCGGCCGGCCGCCACGATCATCCGCGGGACCTCGTTGGATCGCAAGTCGACCAGTAGCGCGTCGACATCCGGCGGCTCGTCACCCGGAAAGCCCCGGGCAACGTTCGGGGGACCACCGGGTACGCCCGGCGGCTGGCCGCCAGGAAACTGTCGCGGAGCCATCCCGCGCGGATTCGGCGGCGTGAATTGCGGCGGTCTGGGCACCGGCGGCGGTGTGAACTGCGGTGGCTGCGAGCCCGGAGGTGTGAACTGCGGTGACTGCGAGCCCGGAGGTGTGAACTGCGGCGGCTGCGGTACCGGAGGCGGCGTGAACTGAGGCGGCGTGAACTGAGGCGGTGTGAACTGAGGCGGTGTGAACTGCGGCGGCTCGCCGCGGGCGCTCGGCCCTCGGTCCGCCAGTTGTCCCCCAGCGTTGCCGGGCGCTCGCCCCGCCAGTTCGTTCCCGGCAGCACTGGGCCTCTGGTCGGCCGGCTCTTCTCCCGTGGCACTGGGGCTCTGGCTCGCCAGTTGCTGGTCGATCTGCCGGAGCCAGGCGATGCCGGCGGGAATCCCCTGGTGAATCATGGAATCGTAGTGATCGCCCGTGGGAACCGTCTGCAGGATCACCTGCTTGCCGGCTTGCCGCAACTGCTCGGCAAACTCCCGCGACTGCTCGACTGGCACATTCGAATCATCCTCGGCGTGAAACAGCAGCACGGGACATTGCAGGCGGGCCACGTGATTGGAGGGCGAGCTTTGGACGAGAAAGTCATCCACGGCGGGCGAGATGGCTTTCAGGCTCCAGTAGTATTCCCGGGCCGACTCCGGCACGTTCGAGACGCCGCAATACGAGATGCAGCCCTTGAGCCGCGGTTCGTGGGCGGCCCAGAGCAGCGCCTGGCGGCCGGCCGAACTATGGCCTGCCGTGTACAGCCGGTTGGGATCCACTTCGGGCAACCTGGCCAACACGAACTCCAGGGCGTTGCGGGCGTTGATCAGCCCGGCGGAGGCGGCCCGGTATTGCGCGAAGGCGTACCGCAGTTGCGAGTCGCTGGCGTTGTCCAGATCGGGCACGGACCCATCGATCTCGTAGGCCACGACCGCGAACCCCTGCTGCACGTAGGGCAGATGCTCTGGCTGATCTCCTTCTCCCAACTGCATCCCCAGGATCACCGGCGCGCCGGCCGGGGCGATCAGCACGCAGGGCAGCGAGTGCCGGCGGTGCGGGCCGGGCGGCGTGTAGACGTACAGCGTCCCGCGCTGGCCGGGACCGGGGACACTCAGCGTCACGCGGGCCATCTCGACCCCCGGAGCGACCTGTCGCCGCGGCCCCGGTTCGGGGAACTGCGGCAGCGGCGCCGTCAACTGATACGGCGGTGCCTGCACGATCTGCCGGGTGGCGCCGGCTCGGCTGGCGAAACGATAAATCAGCAGGCCGGCCGGCAGCACGATCA
>JAGFJK010000179.1 GCA_024102795.1 Pirellulaceae bacterium | reverse complement strand
TCGGCGGGTGGTTCGTTGCCGAATGGTCCGGCGCCGGGCGGCGCCGCGCGAGAAAATCCGGAGGCTGGTTCGGGCGCCGCCGGTGGTCCCTGCAATCCGAAACCGCCGCCACCGAGGCCGCCCATCGCGCCGGCCTCGCCCGTTGCCGCGGGCATGACCGACTCGGTTTGAGCCATGTCGAGGCCCTCGACCTGGTCATACAGATAGTACGGGCTGGGCAGAGCTTGTTTGGCGTCGCGGGCAAGCTGGCGCGCCGGCCGCATGATCCACGGCCCAAGCTCGCGGATGCCGCCGCGAAGCGCGGTGAGCAGCTTGAGTGCCGGTCGCGGCGAGGTCAGCGGTTCGACGGGCGAAACCGAGCCGCCCGTTTCGGTCAACGTCAGACCCTCGGACAGGTACAGGTGCCAGACCAGGTCCGCCAGCGGCACTTCGCGGTCAGTCTGGCCGGCATCGGTCCGCAGGTACAACCGCGGTCCCTGCACGTCCACTCCCGTGGCCGCGGTTGGCTGTTCCGACGACTCATACACCACCTGCAAATCGCGGAGCTGGTCGGCCACGGCGGCCGGCAAACTGATCAGGATCTTGTCGCCGTCCAGTTGCGGAGCGATCCCCTTGCCGTCCAGGAACACCGACCAGAGCGTTCCGGCGGGCAGATGCAGTTCCAGGTAGGGAGCCTTGGTCCGAAGTTGAAAGCGGGCCGCCGTCTGGCTGCGGCCGCCGGGTGCGACCAGCGTCACCATCTCGGCCCGCTGGACGATGGCCGGAGGAAGTTGGTATCCGGGCCGGCGAAACACATCCACCTGGACGTCCGCGGTCTCGCCCAGAAAAGCGTACGCTCCCAGCAACCGGCGACCCACCTGGTACTCGGCGTTATACAGCTCGCCCACGTCCACTCGGCGGCCCGGCGTCCGCACGTTGATGTCCAGCTCCGCGCTGCCTTCCACGGCAATCAGGGCCGTTTGATACGCGACTCCGTGCGCCTGGACTGGCGGCAGAGCCAGGCCCCGCGGCTCGTCCTCGGCGATCCTCTGGCGGAAGTCGACGGCCAGCCGCAGCACGCCGCTGCGCCGCTCGGCCAGCCGCACGGTCCACCGTCGCCGCCCTTCGTCCGTCTGGCTGTTGAACTCCTTCAGCTCCACGCCGTCCAGCGCGCGGATCGTCACCGCGGGCGGCGTCCCGGCGGGCAGCCAGAACGCCAGCTCATCGACCCGCGCCCGCTGCACGTCGAACACCAGCTCGTAATGCACGCTCAGGTTGTTCGGCGCCAGGCGGTAGAAAGCGTACGTTTGCGCGGTCACCCAGGCCTGGTCGCGGGACGCCTCAAAGCTGGCCGCGTACTGCGGTGTGTCGAACCGGTAGGCCAGTTGCGACGCCACGCCCTGCAGTCCGTACTTGGGCTTCTCGTTCTCATCCAGCGGCGCGAGTCCCTCCAGTTGCAAGGGGCGCAGCGACAGGTCGTCGGTCGGCTGAACCGCCAGGGCTCCATCCACTTGCCGCGCATCGGGCACGCGAACCAGGGGGAACTGCACGGGCTGATTGCGCCACGCGGCCAGCCAGCCGGCCGGCGTGCTCTCGGCCGTAAAGACCACTTCGAACTGACCGCCGGGGGCGACCGCCGCGGGCAGCCGCACCTGAACTCGCGTGTCGCCCTGGTCCGTGGAAAAGCGTTCCATCGGCAACGCCTCGCCGCTGGCCGTTTGCACCTGCGTCACGTTCCAGGCCGCGGGAAGCTGGAAATCGAACCGCAACAACTGCTCGACTCGCGGCTGAACAAGGATGCCGCCGCGCAGTTGATGCCGCTGGTTGTCGAGCGTCAGCAGCAGGTTGATCCGCGCGTCGAAGGCCGGAGCGGGCCGGTTCAGTTGCGCGTCCAGGCCGAAGTCGGTTTGAGCGGCATAGAACGCCGCCACGGGGCGGATCCGCGGCGCGCCCGGCTCCGCCTCGAAAATCGTATCGGGCAGCGCCTCGGTCAGCACATCCGTGCCGATCGAAATCAGCTCACGCGACGAAATCGTTTCGACCTCGAACCGATCCTCCACCAGCAGCCCCACGACCGCCACCTGGCCGGCCACTTCCAGCGGCTCCAGCCGGGGAAAGCTCCAACTTTCGGTTCGCGGCGTGGTTCGCAGCGCCGCCACATTGAGCAGCAGGTTGCCTTCCACCGCTTCGCGGAGCGTGACTTCCAGCACCGCTCCGTTATCTCCCGGCAACACGTTCCAGCGCGACACCAGCGGCGAGCTGACGGCGGTAATCTCGAACTCGGCGGGAACGCGGAAACGAAACTGCTCCACGGCGCCCTGCAGCACGTCCAGCGACAGGCTGGCATGCAGCCGTTCGTAACCAGTCGTCACCTCGCCCACCAGCACGCTGCGGGCCACCACCACCTGGCGCCGGCGGAGCAGTCGGTTGTTCAGCGACATGCGCAGCGCGATCTCGCCCGGTTGCGGCAACAGTTCCAGCCGGGTCACGCCGGCCTGATCGTCCACCTCGCGACGCAGCACACTGGCGCCGCTCCGCACCTCGACGTTGCCCGGCACCGTGATCCGCAGCCGGGCCGCCGACGGCGTGGGAACTTGAAATGTGAGCGACTGCTGAGCGGCGGTGGTGGCTAGCGGCGCCACCAGCTCCAACGAGACCGACTGACGCCCCAGGCGATCGAGCAGCAGTTGCACCTGCCCCTGCTCGTCGCGAGCCAGCTTCGCGGCCTGCCCATCGACGCTTGCCGACCGCAACCCCACGCCGCGCAACTGCAGCGGCACGGCGTGCAGCCCGTCCCGCAACCCTTCCACAATCAGCTCGCCGCGAAACACGGCCCGGTCGTTTTCCACGCTCACGTCGTACTCGGCCGACAACACCGCGGCTTCCCAGGGCGGAATCACCTTCTCCGCGGGACTGGCCTTGGCCAGCAACTGCTCGTACTGCTCGCGGGTCAGGAACACGCGCTGGTTCTGGCCTTCCAGCAGCAGGTTCAACTCATCGAACGGCACGTAAATCTCGCGCCGCCACTTGGATTCCGTCAACGGTTCTGCGGCAGCCAGGCGGCCGAATGGCAGCCAGGCGCTGGCCAGCAACAGCAGCAGCAGCAACAGCGGCAACCAGGTGGCGCGAGCGGCGATAGGGCTACTTTTGCGCAGCAATTGTCGCCTTTCGCTCCGCGAAAGTAGCGGACTCGGTGTCAGGACTTTCCATTGTCGCCTTTCGCTCCGCGAAAGTAGCGGACTCGGTGTCAGGACGTGAATGGCATTCACTATGCCGCTGCTAGCGCTACTTTCGCGGAGCGAAAGGCGACTATGGCGGAGCGAAAGGCGACTATGGCAGAGCGCAGCGCGAGCAGAAAGCTTACGCATGGTTCGATCCTCCCTGCTGCTCGGTATCGTCGGGAGCGGCCGAGGGCTGCGAGCCGGAGTCCGGTGGCTGGAACGGGTGCTCGCCCGCTGACGATCTGGCGGCGGCGTCGCCGGACGGCGGATCGGCGCCCGCTTCGACC
>JAGFJK010000130.1 GCA_024102795.1 Pirellulaceae bacterium | reverse complement strand
AACAACCGTAGCCCAGGGTCGCCCGCTTCGGGCGCACCCTGGGTGGACGACCGCCTCGAGTCCCTTCTACGCCGAAGGCGTTGCACAAGGCGCCTTGTGGAACGCCTTCGGCGTACAAGAGATATCAAAATCACGGCCTCACCCAGGGTGCGCCCGAAGCGGGCGACCCTGGGCTGTGACTGTGGAACGCCTTCGGCGTACGGGAACGCCGAGGACGCTCTGGCTGCGCTCTAAACTCTGACGACGAAGAAACTCAATAGCTGCACGATCTCGAGGCCGGGGAGGGGGCCAGAGGGATATCAAAGGGGGACGCTCGCCGAAGCAGAGGCCGTCCAAGTTTCCCCGAGTCTCTCACGGTTGTAACGCCAAAATCCCTCCGCAAAACAACTTAAAAGCTGCACGATCCCAAAGCGGGAGAAGACCGGAAGTAATTTCTGGCCCTGGTCGCACGGCACGGTCCATGCCGCCGAAAACTCCATCTTGGCAAGCTTTGCGGGTTAGCGAGCGGATACCGGTTGCAACTCAGGTAGTGCTGGCAGGGGCTGCAACGGTCCGATGATGTTTGACGAGCGTTCCGGTTTTTCGGAGCGGTCGATGCGGATGAACGTACGGATGAACGCTCAACCTGGCCCGCGATCAGCTTGACGGAGTGGTGCAACGATGCAACGAACGACCTGGGCGGTCCTGTTGATCTTCGCGCTCGGCGCGACCGGCTGCCATTCGCGGCCGTTGAAGTCGGACCGGGGCATGGGGCCCTATCAGCCGTTTCAGCAGCAGATCGAGTATCCGGACGTCAAGCAGGCGAACCAGGCGGTGGGCTATGAAGAAGACGTGTTGTCCACTCCGCCTCCGCCTTCGGTGCGCGATCCGGAGGAGACGCCCAAGTGGCCGTTGACGCTGGAGGAGGCGATTCGCATCGCGCTTTCCAACAGCCAGGTGATTCGGGACATCGGCGGCACGGTGCTTTCGAATCCGCTGGCCGCGCAGACCGTGTACGACCCGGCTCTTCAGGATACCAATCCGCTGCTGGGCGTCGAAGCGGCGCTGAGTGCCTTCGACGCTCAGTTCACCACCAGCCTGTTCATGGAACGGCTGGACCGGCGGTTCAACAACGTCTTTCTGGCCAGCGCGGGTGCCCAGCGGCAGCAGAACCGCTTCCAGGCGGGCATCTCGAAGATAGCTCCCACCGGGACTCGGCTGGCCCTGCAGAACTTCACCAACTACGACCGTATCGTGGGACCGGGCTTGTCGCTGGCCGACGTGCGAGCGGGGGGCAACCGCTACGAGCACGTGGACGAAACGATCTTTCAGGCCAGCGTCCGGCATCCGTTGTTGCAGGGGTCGGGCGTGGAATTCAATCGGATCGCCGGCCCGAATGCCACGCCAGGCAATTACAACGGCGTGGTGCTGGCTCGGATCAACAACGACATCAGTCTGGCGGACTTCGAGACGCGCGTTCGCAACCTCGTCAAGGACGTCGAGTTTACTTACTGGGAACTGTACTTCGCCTACCGCGATCTGGACGCGAAGCTGGCCGGCCGCAACCTGGCGCTGGAATCCTGGCGGTTGGAGCAGCGGCGGGTGGAAGCCGGCGCCCGCTCGCCGGACCAGGAGGCGTTTGCCCGCGAACAGTACTTCCTGGCCCAGGCCGCGGTCGAAAATGCCCTGACCGCTCGCTCGCTGATCATCGGGGCGGGCGGCCTGAGTTCGGCCGGAACGACCGGCGTGTACGGCAGGGAGAACGAACTGCGAAACTTGCTGGGCCTTCCCGCCAGCGACGGGCGGTTGATTGTGCCCGCGTCCGAGCCGGTGATGGCCGACGTGCGGTTCGACTGGAGCGAGTCGCTGGCCAGCGCGCTGGCTCGCCGAGTGGAACTGCGGCGGCAACAGTGGAACATCAAACGCCGCGAAATGGAGCTGATCGCTGCCCGGAACTTCCGCAAGATGAAGCTGGACCTGGTGGGCGAGTACCGCTGGCGAGGTTTCGGCGACGATTTGCTGGGCAACGGTCCCGCGGACAGCTTGCCGGGCGAAACGACGCCGCCTCCCCAAAGCGCCTTCAAGGACCTGTTCTCGGGCGACTTCCAGGAATGGCGCGTCGGCCTGGAACTGACCACGCCCGTCGGCAATCGTATCGGCCACGCGGCGGTGCGCAACGCCGAACTGCAGTTGCTGCGCGAGCGTTCGGTGTTTGACCAGATGCAATTGCGCGTCTCGGCCGATCTCCGCAGCGCGTTCACCGAACTGGATCGGGCATTCGTGGTCAGCAAGTCGAACTACAACCGCCGCACGGCATCGTTCATCCGGCTGCAGGCCGAGCGGGACCGGAACGAGAAAGGGCGAGCTCGCCTGGACCTGGTGCTGGATGCCCAGCGACAAGCGGTGCTGGCCGAAAGCGAGTTCTACCGGGCGATTGTCGATTACAACGTCGCGCTGCTCAACATGCACTGGGCCCGCGGCACGCTGCTGGACAGCCACCGGGTCCACCTGGCCGAGGGCCCCTGGTCGCCGGAGGCTCATGCCAGTGCCGCCAAGCAATCGCGCCGCTTCCGGCCGCGGGAAATCGGCCAATGCTACGACCGTCCGGAGGACGTGAGCCGCGGCGAGTACCCGCAGCAGGCGCCCGAATTCGAAACGGTTCCCACGCCCGCACCGGCGGGAACGGCCGAGCCGATGCCTGGCGCGATGGTTCCGCCGGCTGCGGACCTGCCGCCCGCAAACGCAACGCCCGCGGACCTGCCGCCCGTTCCGCCGG
>JAGFJK010000091.1 GCA_024102795.1 Pirellulaceae bacterium | reverse complement strand
CTGTTTTTGGAGCCCCACCCCTGCGGAATCCCGGGAGTTACCGCCGGGCCTGCGGGGAAGGCCCTGCTTGGAGTCAGGCGCAAGTCGTGCGTCTGAGGGAACTTGGGGTACAACGCAACCGGCTCCTACTTCCGCCAGGGGTCTTGATTCTGACTTTTTTAGCGGCTATCAAAAGGGGCCCAGTCATGGAGCGGTCGGCAACGCCGCGCCCTTGGCCGAGGTTTGCTGCGCCGATCGTTTCGTGTAGACATCCCCTAGAAACCCTGCCTCTACCGACTTTCATGCGCTGGATGGGCCGTGCTGGTAGTGCGGTGACAATTCAGCACTTTGTGCAGACGCAACGGATTGCCGTCGAGTTTCCAGCCACGTAACGGACCGGACAGGGACAGCGTCGCCGTTGCGTGGCCGCGGAATTCCTTTTGGCAAGCCCGCAAGATCGTTGTATATCTTCCGGTACGCGCCGACGATGCGAAGCACAATTCACCGTTACTCACCGAGAACTCAAAGGAAATATGCCATGACACGTTCCCTGCCGGTCGCCGCGCACCGCCGCTCTTCGCGTTCGGGCCGCACGCGGAAGCCACGCGGCGAGGCTCGCCGGCATCTGTTCCTGGAGCGGTTGGAGGACCGCCGTTTGCTGGCCTACAATGTCTCGCTGGACGGCGCGGGCGTGTTGACCGTCAGCGAAGCCAATCCGGGCGACAACTCACTGCTCGATGTGTCCTCCAGCAGCGGGAACTTGACGATCGCCGACACGGGCGGCCTGACGTTCAACGCGGTCACCGGTGTCGGCGCGGGACTGGTCACCAACAACGGCACCAGCATCGAGGTGCTGCTGGCCAACGTCTCCCAGGTGGTGCTCAGCGCGGGTACGGGCAACGACCATCTGACGGTCAATACCGAGGACGTGCCGACGGCCGCGCCGTATTTCTCGTTCGCCGGCTTCAACTTCGACCAGACCGATACGCCGGACCAGGCGGCGATGCTGCCCGCGGGCCTGCTGCCAGGCGGCCAGGGAGTGGTCATTGACAGCGGGCACGATGGCCCGGTGGGGCCGGTGGCGTTCCCGCTGAATCCGGCGGGCTTTGACGAGTTGTTGTCGGTCGGTCGCCTGCTGGGGTTGGCGGCCAGCGGTACGCGGGCGGTCAATCTGCCGACGGGCAATAACGGAACGCTGGTCCGGGCAGGTATCGAATTCTCCTGGTCGGGTGGCAGGTCACTGACCAACTTGCCCGGCGACGACCTGGTAGTTTACTCCTCGTCATCCAGTCCGACGGGGCCGGACGGCTTCATGGTGCAGGTGCACCAGGCGGGAGGCGGCTGGAGCCCGTGGGTCTACGACATGGTCGACGCCCGGCAGAACTATGTGGGCGCGCCGGCCGAGGGCGCCTTCGCCACGGCCCTGGACCTAAGCGACTTCGGTCTGGCCGACGGTGTCCAGATCGATGGCTTCCGGATGGCCAACCTCAAGGCGTCCGACCGAATCCAAGGTCCGGGCGTCGAGACGAGTCCGGGCAGCGGAGCGCTGGTGGGCACGGGGATCGTCATTCCCGACGACGGCGGCGCCACCAGCAACGTGTTTCCGGACCCCGGCCCGCTGGCCAGCTTCGACTTCTTTGGCAACAGCACGCTGGATCCGGACCCGTTGTACATCGGCGTCCTGCACCCGCTGACCACGGCCGAAACTTTCAATGTCGACCAGATCGAGATCGACTTGGATTCAATCGAGATCACCAGTGGTGGAGTCATTCAGCCTCCCATCCAGTACGCGGCGTTCGATGGACTGACGGTCAACACCTTTTCGGCGGACGATACCTTCACCGTCGCACTGGGCGGTTTGCCGGCCCAGATTCAGCTCAACGGCGGCGACCCGGCGGCCAGCGATCTGGTGGTCGTGCAGGGTACGAACTCCAACGACTCCATCACCCTGCAGGACGACAATCTGGCCCACGGCGGCAGCGTGATCACGCTCACCGAAATCGGGCGCCTGACCGTGGACGTCTCGAATCCGGGCACCGACGACACGGTTGAGGTGGACCGGTCCTTCTCCTTAACAGGGAATTCATCGCGAATCGACGTGCTGGGTAATGCGGGCGACGGCGACGAACTGGTGGTCAACACCGACGGCGCGGCGATGGTCGGTGGCCCGCCCGAGATCTACAGCTTCGCGGGATACAGCTTCGACCAGACTCTGACGCCCAACTTGTACGGTTCGCTGCCGGCCGGCGTGCTCGACGGCGGCGCGATCACCACCAGCCCGCCCACGACCCGTACCGGGTCGATTTCGGATTTCCCCAACACGTTGGTGGACTTCGAGGGCGGGCTGTCAATCGGCCGATTGTTCGAGGGCAGCAGTGCCACCTCGTCGCGGGCTCTGAATCTGCCAGCCGGCAACAACGGTACGGTTGCCCGCAGTGGCTTTGTCGTCTCGTGGGACGCCGGCCGCTCGCTGACCAACTTCACGGGGCAGGACGACTTCGTGATCTACGAGTCAGCCAGCTCCATGGACGGCGTGGAAGCCTTCATGGTCCAGGTGCATGATCCCAACACGAACATGTGGAGTCCCTGGATCTACCAGCCAGCCACGTCGTTTGGTGCCTACGGCGGCGGTCCGGACGGTGCGACGGCAACCCCCTTCAACCTGGACGACTTCGGGATCGCTCCGGGTGGCGTGATCGACGAAATCCGCGTGGTCAACATGAGGGACGAGGATCGCATGGTCAGCCCCTCGGGAATTGGCCAGGTAATCCCGGAAGACAACGGTTCGACGAGCTCCAACCTGCCGCAACGCGGTCCCCTGAATCCGGGTTTCGGTTACCCAGGCGGTCCAATGGGCTCGCTGGACCCCGATCCGCTGTACGTCGGCGTGCTGCACGCTCTGGGCGTTCCCGCTGGAACGTCCGATCGCGTCGTCGTCGACCCGCAGCACGTGCAGATCGACGGCCATCTGCCGATCAACTACCAGGACTTGGACCTGGTCACGGTCAACACGGAAGGAAACTCCGACACGCTGCTGGTCACGCCCAGCACGACGACCCAGTATTCGCTCCACGGCGGCGACCCCACGATCGCCAGCAATCCCGGTGACGCCTTGCTGCTGGACCTGACGGGCGTCACGTCGCCGGTGGTCACCGTGACGGGTGAAAGCGCCGGTACGCTCTCGTCGTCCAGCCATGCCGACGCCGACTTCACGGGCATCGATTACGTCGACTCCGCTCCGCCGTTCGCCCTGGTGGTCAGCGGAGCGGCGAACCCCAACGGTCCGGCCGACGACGATTTCCTGCTGCAGCGCAGCGGCGCCGCGATCGAGCTGACGGTCAACGGCCAACTGGTGTTCCGCGGCGACCTGGAAGCGGTCAGCGACCTGACCGTCAACGGCTCGGCCGACGACGACACGCTGACCGTCGACTTCGCCACCGGCAATCCGATCCCGACCGGCGGAGTCGCATACAACGGTGCCGGCGGCGCCAACGACCTGGTCTTGAACAACGGCTCGTTCGACACCATCACCCACACGCACACGTCGTCCAGCAGCGGCAGCATCGCCCTTGACATATCCTCGATCACCTATACGGGCACGACCCTGATCGACGACAACCTGGCGGCGGCCAATCGCCTGTTCGTGTTCGATACGGGCGGCGGCGAGACGATCGTCGTCGAGGATGACGGCGGTGACCCCGACGGCAGCCGGATAAGCGGCACCAACAGCGCCACCGTGAACTTCCACAATCCCAGTGCCACGTTCCAGCTGGACGCCGGCCTGGGCAACGACACGATCAACTTCCAGCAAGTGGACAACGACTTCGACCCGCAGGTGTCGCTTAACGGCCAGGCCGGCGACGACGTGATCCGCATCGACAGCAACGGTCCGGCGCCCGGCGGTACGGTCGACTTCGTGACCTTTCCCATCAACGTCGATGGCGGCGGCGACTCCGGCGACGATCTGATTATCGAGGACTCCAGCGACCTGACGGGGGACTGGTTCAGCATCACCTCGACCCAGGTCGGTGGCGACGGGATCACGCCCGGAGCGGCGGTCAACAGCGCGGTCGATCCGGCTCCGGTCGTCGACGGCGCACTGACTCCCATGGAATGGGACCACGTGCTGCTGGCCTTCGATTCGGGCGCCCGCCTGGGTCCGGACCAGCAGACCGTGCTGCATTTCCCGTTCGACGAGGGCGGCGGCTCGATCGCCTTTGATTCCACCGACAACAACAACGACGGCTTGCTGGTGCCGCTGCCCGGTCCCAAGGTCCGCCCCGGCATGGGCAAGTGGGGCGGAGCGCTGGAATTCGACGGCGTGGACGATTTCGCCTGGTTCCAGGACGCGACGTTCAACGTCGGAGCGGCTGGCTCGCTGGCCCTGTGGTTCAACGTCGATACGCTGGGCCAGCGGCAGATGTTTGCCATCGGACCGGAGACTCAGGGACTTGAATTCCAGCTCCGGCATTCGAACGACGTCTACTTCTACACCAATCGCGACGACGGGGATCCCACGCTCGTCTGGAGCTCGACGCTGGTCCAGCCGACCGGTGTCTGGCAGCACGTCACGTACACCTGGGACAAGTCGCTGGACGAGGGACGCATTTACCTGAACGGCGTGGAGGTCGCGTACCGTGCCGGATTCGATCCCAATGTGGCGGGCGGCTGGAACAACGTGGTCAACACGGTCAACCAGTTGATGAACGTCGGCTACGATCCGCTGAATGGGCGCTATGTCGATGGCCGCATGGACGACCTGGCCTGGTACGACCGGGCACTGACGCCGGCCGAGATTGGCGCGATTGCCAATCCGGGCGGCAACGGCGTGCCCGACGGACCTGGGATGGGCAGCGGTCTGCTGGCCTACTGGGACTTCGACGGACCGGCCAACCAGCCGGTAGTTCCTGGCAGCGGCGGCACCACGATCGACCTGAACCTGACTCCGCCCCTGGGTCCCAACTTCATGCCCGGCGCCGGCCAGTTCGGCGGCGCGCTGAAGTTCGACGGGATCGACGACTTCGCGTTCTTCCAGGATCCCGCTTTCGACGTCGGCGAGCAAGGGACGCTCAACTTCTGGGTCAACATGGACAACCAGTCAAGACGCAATCAGTTCTTCGAGGGACCCGGCAACTCCGGTTTTGAATTCCAGTACCGCTCGAATTCGGGCGGCCAGTTCTTCGGCACTCCCAACAGCGGCAACGACTTTGTGATCCAGTCCGGCGGCGCTGGTGGCACGACCGGGGTCTGGACCAACTTGCAATACACCTGGGACTTCGCCACCAAGTTGATGCGGATCTACCGCGACGGCACCGAATTGACCTACCTGGGGTCGTTCAATGAGAACATCGCCAACTGGACCAGCGTGGTCAACACCGTTAATGGCATGATGAACGTGGGCCGCGATCCGGGCGACAGCAGCCGCTTCTTTGACGGCCTGATGGACGACATCGCCTGGTTCGACACGGTGCTCAGCGGCGCACAGCGCGACGAACTCCGGACCGTGGGCGTTACCCAGGCGCAAACCAACCTGGGCGGCGGCCTGAATCCGGTCGGTCTGGGCGGCAACCTGGTCGCCCATTGGAACCTGGACGACGCGCCCGGCACCACGATCGCGCCCGGCGACAGCGGCACCTCGATCGATTTGATTCTCCAGTTGCCCGCGGACGGAGTGGAATTCAATCCGAGTGGAGGGCCCACGCTGCCGGGCAGCGGCGCGACGCTCGACTCGGTTGACTTCGACGGTGACGGCGACTTCATCCAGGTGGCGGACAGCCCCAGCCTGGACTTCAACAAGAACCAGGGCACGATCGCCCTGTGGGTCAAACCGCGCTTCAACGACATCGACGACAACATCGCCACCGGCTCGGCCACGCTGGTCGAGGACAACACAGAGCAGGTGGAACTGGGCATTTCGTGGAGGGCCAATTCCGGCCTGGGCGACCTATATCGCCGAGTGTTCTTCTATCCGCACTCGGACCCCGGTGGCAACGACCTGATCGTCAGCAATTCGCGCCTTGCCTTCGATCAATGGACCCACGTCGCGGTTACCTGGGATATTCCCGGCGGCACAACCAGGATTTTCATTAACGGCCAGGATGACGGGTTCCTGGTCGACAACACAGGCTCCATCACTCCGGCCGGCAACACGGGCGACTGGATTCTGGGTGGCGACGCCGGTTTCGCGCTCGACCGCTGGTTCGACGGCGAAATGGCCGACGTCACGATCCTGAATACTCCCCTGTCGGCCAGCGAAATCGAAAGCCTGTACAAGAACGGCGCGCAGTCCACGGGCCCCTTCGATCTGTCGGGCGCCAAGGGCCGTTTCGCCTGGGACGACACCAACCTGTACGGCCTGGTCGAATCCTATCCGGCGGGCCCCGGCGACTCGAACGGACCCTTCGCCGACTTGCAACTGGAACTGTTCATCAACGGCAGCATGACCACCGCGGTCTTGCTGGATACCACGCTTCCGTTCAACGGCGTGCCCGGTTCGGTCGTCGCCGGGAACGGGCCCCACGACTTCTTTGAGTTCTCGATCCCGCTGGCCGCCATTGACGACGGTTTGAATACGTTCGACCCGACGACCGACTACCTGCAATACCGCCTGCGGACCATCGACGCCGATGTGCCGGGCGCCGGCTTCGATACCCGCGATACACAGTTGCAGTGGGTGATCGAACCGCCCGAAACCAGCGGCGGACTGCGGCGGATGGACTTCGTCGAAACCGAGGGTCTGTTCGGCCTCGGCGGCGGCCTGACCTACGCCGGCTTTCAGACGCTGACAGTCAACTCCAGCAGCGGCGACGACACGGTCGACGTCGTCAACACGCACGCCGGCGTCACCACGCTCAACACGGGCGACGGCCAGGACCAGGTGCACGTGCTCGACACCAGTTCCGGCTCGACCTTCATAAACGGCGGCGACCAGGTCGACGTGATCACCGTCGATGGCACGGGTACTGGAGGTGTCGACCTGGATGGCCAGGAGGACGATGACGATTTCTTCGTCAACCTGGGCGACGTGCCGGGCGCTGCCGTCCAGGGGCTGGTGCGGATCGGCGATACGGGAGTCAACGATGTCGACCAGGCCCGTATCGAGGGCGGCGCGACGCTGGATGACACCTTCCTGATCAATCACTTCCTGACCGTCCGCAATGGCACCGAAACGGTCCAGTACGACACCAACCTGGAAGAACTGACCATCGTCGGCCAGGCTGGCGACGATACGTTCGACGTGACTCCCTCCTCGGCCACCGAGATGTTCATCGAAGGCGGACCTCCCGCCGTGCCGCCCGGCGACCACTTGATCTATAACGCCGGTGGCGGCGTGGCCAACGACGACGGCCTGAAGATTACCAGCGCTGGAGTCAAGCCGGTCAACTACATCGAGATCGAACGGATCACGCTGAACAACGCCGACATCACGGTCGACGGTTCCGGGTTGGACGACATCCTGGAAGTCACGGCCACCTCGCCGGGCAACGGCAGCTACGTGCTGACCACCAACGCCGTGCCCGGCCCCACGGTCAGCTTCCTGAACATCGCCGGTTTGACCTTCAACGGCCTGGCGGGCGACGACAAGCTGATTATCCACAACCCGCCGGGTGCCGTGTTCGCGCCGACCCGCGGCATCGTCTACAACGGCGGTGATGACGACGACAGCCTGGAATTGACCGATGGTGGCGGCGCGGCCTTCGTCGAGACCTACTCGGTCGGCCCTCAGCAAAACGCCGGCACGATCTCGTTCGAGGGCCCGCAGACCCAGACCATCTTCTTCACGGGCCTGGAACCGATCAGCGACAACGTGCCCGTCGCTTCGCTGGCGATCCATGCCTCGCCCGGCAATGACACGATCAACGTCATCGATGGTCCCGTGTTCGCCGGTGACCAGACGGTGGAGGTCAACTTCGGTCCGTCGCCCGCCCCGTACGAGCTGATGCGGCTGGCCAACAAGCCGCACGTCACGCTCAACGGCACCGCCGGCGACGATACGATCAACGTCGGCTACACCACCAAGTCGGCCGGACTGTTGACCTTCACCGTCAACGGCGACGGCCGCGACCCGGTCGCGGATGTCGAACTGAACAACTCAACCGCGCCCCCGCCACCCAATCCCAATATCACGCTGGGCACTCAGAACGTCGACCTGAACGGCTGGAACACCTCGGCCAACGCCAACATCACGATGTCGACCACCATTCCGCACCTCAGCATTCTGGGAACCGGAGACGGCACGTTCGACTACTATTCGTTCCTGGCCAATCCAGGCGACCTGGCGTGGTTCGACATCGACGGCGAGAATTTCGACACCGAACTGTTCCTGTACGACGCCAACGGCAACCTGATCGCCCAGAACGACAACGGTCCGGGCGATGCCGGCGACGGAGCTGCCACGGCCTCGTTTATCAGCCACACGTTCGCCAGTTCGGGCTTGTTTGTGATCGGCGTGGGCAAGTTCGATTCCAGCGATGCGGGCGGCATAATCGCCGGCACCGCGCCGGCTCCGGGGGACAGCTACACGCTGCACCTCTCGGTTCAGAACCACGGTCAGACCGCGGCGCCCGATCCGATCGCCGAAGTCGAGCCGAACAACTCGACCCCGCCCCCTGTTCTGCCCGGACCGAATCCCAATCTTACGATCGGTGTTCAGCACATCGATAACTCCGGATGGAACACCAACGCCGATCCGCAGATCGTCGACTCTACGCTGGTTCCCCACGTCAGCATCCAGGGCACGGGCGACGGTTCGTTCGATTACTACTCGTTCACCGCCGCCGCCGGCGACCGGGTGATCCTGGACGTCGATGGAGCGAACTTCGCGCCCGCCCTGTTCCTGTTCGACTCGCAGGGTAACCTGCAAGCGAGCGACCCGTCGTTGATCGATACGACGCTGGGCAGCTCCGGCACATTCATCATCGGAATCGGCCGGTCCGGTTCGTTCAACGCCAGCGGGTTCCTGGGCGGCCCCGCGCTCGCTCCGGGCGACGTCTACACGCTGCACGTCTCCGTCGCCAATCATGCGGCGGTGGGCGACGATACGATCAACATCCAGTCCGTCACACCGGCGGACGTCGTGACGACGCTCAACGGCAACGAGCAATTCGATCAGTTCGTGTTCGCCAGCGGCGCGGTGCTCACGGGCACCATCGACGGTGGAACCCAGGACGACGTGATCGACTGGTCCGCGCTGGACGGTCCCTTGACGGTCAACCTGAATGGACTCGGCAGCCTGGACGGATTCCGCGGCGACCAGACGACCACCATTTCGCAAGGCCTGGCGGCCGACGGCTTCGACAACATCGACGCCCTGGTCGGCTCCAAGGGTAGCGACACCCTGCAAATGGACGCCGACCTGCGCACCCACTGGGACATCGGCGGCGCGGTGGGCGGCTTCGGTCCGTTCGGCGTCGGCGGCTTCACGCTGGCCATCAGCCTGGACGATACCGGTGTGTTGATCGCCGATGAAGCCGACCTCAGCCTGACCGGCAACGCGCTGTTCCACGGCCGGCCCGAAGGCTGGGCCAATAACCCGCAAGCGAACCCCATCGCGCCCAACGCGGCGGGCGAGGACGATCTGGCTTGGTCCGGCTTCGAAAACCTGGTCGGCGCGGCCAACGCCGACGACCGTTTTGATCTGCGCGATGCAGCGTCGATCACCGGCACCATCGACGGCCGCGGACACGACGTCAATGGCGATTCGCTCGATTACCGCGACTGGACTACTTCGGTCGTCGTCAACCTCGGCTCGCCCAGCCAGGCCGCCCGCACGGCGACCAGCGTCGGCGATATCGCTCCCGGCGTTGGCGGCGACGTCGGCAACAGCATCGAGAACGTCTTTGGCGGCAACGGCGACGACAACATCACCGGCGACCAGGACGACAACATCCTGGGCGACGGACACGGTAGCGATTCGCTGGACGGAGGTTGGTTCGAAACGGGCGTCGCCAGCCCCGAAATGCCCGAGGACGACATCTCCGGCGACGACACGTTCCTGCTGGAACCCGGCCTGAACGAAAACGGCACGGGCGCCAGCAGCGACGTGATCACCGATCTGAACGGCAACGACACGGTCGACTTTCGCTTCGCCGACGCCCGCATGATGATCGACATGGACTTGCTGGACACGCCGCAGGACGTGCTGCACACCACGCCCGAATTCCAGTACGTGACGCTCGCCCGCCGAACCGAACACGTGCCGATCAGCCCCAGCATGTTCGAGAACGTCGTGGGCGGCCAGTTCAACGATATCATCTCGATCGATCCACTGGCCTACGGCGGCGACGCGCCCGAGAATGGTCCGCCCGTCCCGCGCAACGTCCACGGCAACGATCCGTTCATCGGCGGACCCGACGACGGCGAACTGCCCGATCCGAACGAACCGATTCCGCCCGGCGACACGCTGCTGTTCGAAGGCAGCGGCCAGGAGGTGCTCGACACGGGCTTCTCCATCACGGCCGCCGGCATCGGCACGGTGACCTATCAGAGCATTGAAACGCTGCTGGCTCCCAACCAGCGGCCGCGGATCATCGACAACGGCGACGCCCAGTTCCTGGAATCGCCGATCACCGCCACCGACAACATCAGCCCGCTGGTGCACTGGAACCCGTCCAGCACCGGCGGCTACCAGGACGACTACCTGTTCCATTACTCGCAGCAGCCGCCCGGACCACAGACCACCACCTGGACGTTCCAGGGCGTGCAGCCGGGCAAGTACCGAGTGGCGGTGACCTGGCCGAGTAACCCGTCGCACCCGATCTCCGAGGCGATCGCCACCGACGCGCCGTTCACCGTGTTTGACGACGACTTCAAGCTGGCCACGATCGACGTGAACCAGTTCCTGCCGCCCGGCAGCTTCGTCGACGAAGGCGTGCCGTGGCAGCAACTGGGCATCTTCAACGTCAGCAGCCACACGCTGGTCGTGCAACTGAGCGACCTGGCCAACGGGCAGGTGCTGGCCGACGCCGTGCGCATCGAACGGCTGACCGAAGGACCCGAACTGACCGTGCTGGCCGGCAACGGCTACCTGGACGACGGTTCCAGCACCGTCGACATGACGACCACCATCGGCAACCCGTTGATCCGCCAGTTCACCGTCCGCAACGACGGCACGGCCACGCTGGTGATCAACGACATCGACCTGGCCGCGCCGGGCGAAGTCAGCCCGACCACCACTCCGCCCAACCTGACGCTGGCTCCGCCCGCGCCCGGCTTCCCGCTGATGATCGCTCCGGGCAACACCTTCACCTTCACCGTGACGCTCGACGCGCTGACCGATCCGTTCCCGGGCGATCCCAACCGCGACGGCCACGGCGATTTCCCCGGCGAGATCCGCATCTTCAGCAACGACCTGGACGAGAACGTCATCGCCAAGAACGGCGCCGGCGTGAATCCCAACCCGGACGACGATCCCAACAGCGCTCACGATCCATTCACGTTCCAGATCCGCGGCGTGGTCAGCAACCGCACGATCATCGACAACGGCGACGCGGGCTTCCAACTGGTCGGCATCTGGCCCGGTGTGAACGACGACGGTTTCCAGGACGACCTGGTCGCGGCGCCGGCCGACAACAACGGCGAACGAGCGCTCTGGACGTTCAACAACTTGCCCGATGGGATCTATCGCGTGTCGACCACCTACGCGGCCGACACCGAGTTCTTCGGCTCGACCGCCGCGCCGTTCACGGTCAGCGACATCAACGGGCAGATCGGCGCGACGGCCATCGATCAGAGCATGGCCCCGCAATCGCTGGCCGGCTCGTTCCAGGACGAAGGCGTCTGGTGGGTCGACCTGGGCGGACCCTACACGGTCACTGGCGGGCAGATCGTGGTCCGGCTGCTGGACACGGTCAACCAGCCCACTCGGTTCATCCTGGCCGACGCCGTGCGGATCGAACGCCTGCTGGAAGACAAACCGGGCATCCCGCACGTCACCACGCGCCCCGACATCACGGTCGAGGACGGCCTGGCGGACGTGGCGGACGACACGGGCGTGGTCGAGTTCGGCCCGACCTGGCCCGGCACGCCGGTGATCAAGACGTTCACGATTCGCAACGACGGCGGCGCGCCGCTGGTGGTGCGCGAACCAATCAGCCTGCCGCCGGGATTCACGCTGCTGGACTTCATCGTGCCGGCCGGCGGCACCTCGCAGTTGCCCACGGGCATGACGCAGTTCGTACTGAATCCGGGCGACGACATCGAGATGCGCGTCCGCCTGGACGCCGGCTATCCGGGCACGTTCGACGGCGAGCTATCGTTCCCGACCGGCGACCTGTCGATGCCGCCGGCCAACGCCGATCCGGACGAAACGCCGTTCAACTTCCACATCATCGGCACCGTGAACCGCTGGCAGATCATCGACGATCAGGACGCCAGCGGCTTCAGCGCCACGAGCGGTTTCGAATTGGCCAGCCAGCAAGGCCTGGGCAGTGCGCAAGGTTTCAACAGCGACGTGCACTTCGTCAACGCCGACGATCCGATGGACCCGATGGATCCGGACGAACTGGCCACCTGGACGTTCGACG
>JAGFJK010000117.1 GCA_024102795.1 Pirellulaceae bacterium | reverse complement strand
GAGAATCCCCGCAGTTCCACGGGCGTGCCTGGCAGCGAGCCCGGTTGCGGCCGGGCCACCGCCGTCATGGTCCGCTCCCTGGCAGCGCCGTGCGCTCCGCCCAACTGCGATCGGCCGGCTCGTGCGTGAACGGGTTGAGGGCCGGAGCGGAACCGCGGTAGACGACCAGCGGGGTAGAGCCGCCAGCCGCGGCCGCCACCGGCTCGGAATCCGGAAGCTCCAGGACCAGCCACCGCCGGTCCTTGGCCAGGATGCGGTTGCGCAGCACTTGTGCGAACTCCGGCGTGATACCCTGCTCGGGCGTTCCCAGCAACAACTGCCCAATCCGCACGACGGTCGGTTCGACTCGGCTGGCGGCCAGCCGCACCGCTTGCTGGGCCTCTTCGCTTTGCCATCGCCGGCGGATCACTTCCGCCAGCCGCGGGTTATCGACCAGCACCTCGCGCATGATCCGCCCGACGATCTGCTGCAGTTCGGGATCTTCGAGCACGCGGGCCAGGCTGGCGCGGAGCGTGGCCTGCACGCGCGGGTTCTCGGCCAGTTCGGTCAGAATCCGCTGCTGCACCCGCACGAAATCATCGATGTGTGAATTCAAGATCGGAGTCGCATCCTCGCGGACGAACCGCTGCCATTCGCGTTCGGTCAACCGTTGCTCCGGCAGGGGAGAGATGTCGTAGGCATAGCGCCAGCCGAAGCGCCACAGCGAGGCCTGCTGCCAGATTTCGCGGCCGACTTCGGTGGCCGTCGGCTCCGCGTGCCGGACCACGATCGGCCAGATTTCCTGCTTGACCAGCGGCAGCAATTCGCGCTGCACGATCTCGCGGTGGTACTTGCTTCCGAGCTGTTCGAGTTCCGCCTGGTGCCGTTCCAGCGCGGCGGCCAACTCCTGTTCCACCACGGGAAGCGCATCGCGCAGCGTGGCTTCGACCACGGGCCGCAAGGCCTGCAGAATCTCGGCCTGATGCTGTTCCAGTGCCGCCTGCAGTTCCTGGCCGATGAGCTGCCGCTTTTCGGGAGGCAGCATCGTCTCCAGAACCCACCGCATGTCGCTCGGCGTCTCGTGGTACGCCAACCGCGCGCCGGCGGGAAGGGCGGGAGCGGAGGCGTAGAACACGATCTGGCCGCTCGGAGTCCGCGCTGCCGCGCCAGTTGCCCGCGACGACGGCGCGGGGCGGGACGCACTCACTTCACCGATCTGCCGCACGGCGTCCGGACCGAGCACCAGGAACACGGGATCGCCGACCGCCACCGGCAGTTCGACTTCCGACTGCCAGGGTATGACCTGCCGTTGACCGGCCGCGTAGTACAGCAGGTCGCGGCTCAAGCGGGACGCATCGATGCGGTGCGCTCCGGAACGCCACCCGATGACTGCCCCGGCCGCCGCCGCGACCCACAGGACGAGTCCCGCCCAGGCGCGGACCAAGCGCCGGTCCGACAGCGGTTTGACGGATCGGAGTCTGTCGAGCATGGCAGATTCCCGTGAAAGGTTCCCCACTGCATTCGCCGGCCCATCTCGACTCTTGTCGGCAATCGGAACGATTCCCGCCACCGGCCGCGAAATGTGCACATCCCGCCCCACGCAATTCTACGGAATCCGCGGCGCATCCCGCACGCCGTTCCCACATTTGGTTCGTTTTTCCCCCGCCCGCCCGCCAGGCCCACCCCGCCGCCGGGCGCGGATCGAGTAGACTGGGGTGCAGCGCCCCGTCATGCCGCTCGTCGTCACTGGCGCTCCCGATAAGCGGGTTTTACCAGCAGCCCGCGCCGCGTTGACACAGGAAGCCGCGCCGCGATGATCCACGTCCGCCAGCTAACGAAATCGTATCCGGATCTGGGCCGCGGGCAATTCGTGGCCCTGGCCGGTATCTGCCTGGATGCGCTGCCCGGACAGATCTACGGCCTGCTGGGGCCCAACGGAGCGGGGAAGACGACCGCCCTGCGGATCCTGAGCACCGTGCTGCGGCCGACGGCGGGCAGCGCCACCGTTAATGGCTATGACGTCCTGACGCAGCCGGCGCACGTGCGGCGGCAGATCGGTTTTGTTTCCAACAACACGGGCATCTACGACCGGATGACGGCCTGGGAAACGGTCGCCTACTTCGGCCGCCTGTTCGGCCTGGAAGAGGACTGGCTGCGGGAACGGATGGAACGGATTTTCGATCGCCTGCAGATGAACGAGATTCGCGACGTCCCCGGCGGCAAAATGTCCACCGGGATGAAACAGAAGGTGTCGATCGCCCGGGCTCTGGTCCACGATCCGCCCGTGCTGATTTTCGACGAGGCCACCGTGGGACTCGACGTGCTGGTGGCGCGAGCCCTGTTGCAAACCGTGGCGGAACTGCGGGAGCTGGGCAAGTGCATTATTTTCTCCACGCACATCATGCGCGAGGCCGAGCGGTTGTGCGACCAGATTGCGATCATGCACCGCGGGCACTTCCTGGCCACGGGCAGCCTGCCGGAACTGCTCGACCGGCATGGCGAACGCGACCTGGAGGAGCTGTTCTTTCGGCTGATCACGAGCTACGACCAGCAGGACGCGGCCGGCGGCGTGCTGGCTCGCGCCGGAACCTGACCACCCCGCCCCGGCGCCGATTCCCGTTCCCTGAAGCCAGCCCATGCAGTGGTCCAACATCAGGCTGATTTTTCTCCGCGAGTTCCGCGACCAGTTGCGCGATCGGCGAACCATGTTCACGATCGTCGTGCTGCCGCTGCTGCTGTACCCGCTGCTGGGCCTGACCATGATGCAGGTGGCCCAGTTTCTGGGCGAGCACCGGTCGGTGATTCTGCTGATCGCGGGCGAGCCGTTGTCGGAGCTGCCGCCGCTGGTGGATCAGCAGCAGTTCACGGCCGAGTTGCGGCAGGCCCCTGAAGGCGACCTGCTGGACGTGGTGCTGAGCGAGGACCCGCCCGCCGGGGCCCGCGAGGAAGCCCTGCGGCAGTTGGCGGCCCAGCGGACGCAGCACCGCAAGTTCGATGCGGTCGTGGTGATTCCCGCCGGCTTTGGACAGGCGCTGAGCCGGTTCCAGGCGGAACTGTCGGCCAGCGACGGCGAGCCGGGCGAGCGGCCGGCGGTGGCCGCGATCCCTCCGCTGGAAGTGATCACCAACAAGGCCAGCCAGCAGTCGCGGATCGCCGGCGCGCGCGTGGAGAGCGTGCTGCGCCTGTGGCGTCAAAAGCTGGTGGAACAAAGCCTGGCCAACAGCCGCGTGCCGCTGGCCGCCACGCGACCATTCGAAGTGACCGACACCGATGTGGCTCCGGCCGAGGTGCGGCGAGCGGCCATGTGGTCCAAGATCCTGCCGTTCGTGGTCCTGATCTGGGCCCTGACCGGCGCGTTCTATCCGGCCATCGACCTGTGTGCTGGCGAGAAGGAACGCGGCACGCTGGAGACCCTGCTCTGCTGCCCCGCCCTGCGAAGCGAGATCGTCTGGGGCAAGCTGCTGACGATCATGCTGTTCAGCGCCGCCACGGCCCTGCTGAACCTGGTCAGCATGGGGATGACGGGAGCGTTCGTGATCGGGCGGCTGGACGCCATGCAGATGTCGGGTGCGGCGGTGGAGATCGGCCCGCCGCCTCTGGCCGCGCTGGCCTGGTTGCTGCTGGCCTTGCCGCCGATCGCCGCCCTGTTCAGCGCGCTGTCGCTGGCCATCGCGGCCTTCGCCCGCAGTTCCAAGGAGGGACAGTATTACCTGATGCCCCTGCTGATCATCAACCTGCCGCTGATGATGCTGTCCGTGCTGCCGGCGGCCGAATTGAACCTGGGTACCAGCCTGATCCCGGTGACCGGCATCTTGCTGCTGCTGCAGGCGTTGATCGAGGGACGGTATCTCGACGCCCTGCCGTTTGTCCTGCCAGTCGTCGGCGTGACGGCCATCTGCTGCCTGCTGGCGATCCGCTGGGCGATTCACCAGTTTCAGAGCGAGGCGGTGCTGTTCCGTGAAAGCGAGCGGTGGGGCCTGCGGGTGTGGCTGCGGCACGTGCTGCGCGACCGGGGCGAGACGCCGTCGTTCGGCGAAGCGATGCTGTGCGGCGTGATGCTGCTGGTGATCGGCTTCTTCGCCAGTTTCTTCGCTCCCCAGTCCGCGGACTGGCGGACGATTGCCGCCAGTATGCTGATCGTGCAGGTGGGATTGATCGCGGCGCCCGCCCTGCTGATGACGATCATGCTGACCCGCAATCCCCGGCGGACGCTGTTGCTGGAAACGCCGCGGCCCGCCGCGATCCCCGCCGCGTTGCTGCTGGCCGTCACGCTGCACCCGCTGGTCGGGCAGTTGGGCAAGTTCGTGCAGTGGCTGTACCCGTTGAGCGACGAGATGCTGCAAGCCTTGCGCCCGCTGGAAGCCAGCCTGGAACAGGCCCCGCTCTGGCAGTTGCTGCTGGTCGTGGCCCTGGTGCCGGCCGTCTGCGAGGAGTTGGCGTTCCGCGGCTTCGTGCTCTCGGGCTTGCGGCACGTGGGCCACAAATGGACGGCGATCGTCGTGGCCAGCCTGCTGTTCGGACTGGCCCACGGCATCCTGCAGCAGAAGCTCACCACCTGCGTGATCGGCGTGGTGATCGGTTACCTGGCGGTCCAGTCGGGCAGCCTCTGGCCCTGCATTGTGTTCCACGCGACAAACAACGCCCTGGTCCTGCTGGTCGGACGTTTGGATGCCGGGCTGCTCGAACGGGCCCCTGTCTGGCAAGGGCTGTTCCGCGCCGGGCAGGATGATACGCTGGAGTTCCACTGGCCGGTGGTCGCGCTTGCCGCGCTGCTCAGCCTGGCGCTGCTGTTCTGGTTCCGCGCGTTGCCCTACCAGCGGTACGACGAGGAACGGTTGCGGGAGGCGCTGGACCAGCGGACAAACGAACCGCCGGCGTTGGCGGAGTCGACTTGGGAGGAAGATGTCGCGGCCGGGCCGCGAAGGTGAGGCTGCCGTGCCGGATCCGTCGCCGCTTTGGGCCCTGCGAGCCCGCTGGGTGTTTCCCGTGGACCAGCCGCCGCTGCGCGACGGCCTGCTCACCATCCAGGGCGACACGATCCTGTCCATCGGCCGGAACGATAGCGGCCGGCCGCCGCGCGACCTGGGCTGCGTGGCATTGCTGCCCGGACTGGTCAACGCCCATACGCACCTGGAATTCAGCACGCTCAGCGAACCGCTCGGCGCGCCCGGCACGCGGCTGCCCGACTGGATCGGCCTGGTCGTCGCCTGGCGGCGGCAGGTGCTGGAAGAGGCCGCGGATGCGGCGGCTGAGCGGCTGGCCGCCGTCTTGCAAGGACTCGACGAGTGCCGGCGCTGCGGCGTGACCTGCGTGGGCGAGATCGCCACCGGGCCCTGGGACTTGCGTGCTTACTCGGCCAGCCCGCCCGGCGGCACGGTCTTCCACGAGCTGTTGGGGCTGGCCGAAGAACGGATTCAACCGTTGCTCGAACAGGCTCGCCGGCATCTCGACGCCAACCTGTCCGGCAACTGGCGGGCCGGGCTGAGCCCTCATGCTCCCTATACCGTGCATCCGGAACTGCTGCGGCAAGTGGTGCGATTGTCGGCCGAACGGCGCGTGCCGCTGGCAATGCATGTGGCCGAAACGATTGAAGAGCTCGAACTGCTGGCGTCGCACAGCGGCTCGCTGGTCGAACGGCTGAAGCAGCTCGACGCCTGGCACCCAGCCGCCGTGCCCCGCGGGATCGAACCGGCCGACTATGTGCGGATGCTGGCCGACGCGCATCGAGCGCTAATCGTGCACGGCAACTATCTGGACCACCGGGCCTGGGAGGTCCTGGCCAGGCGGCGGAAAACCATGTCGCTGGTGTATTGTCCCAGGACGCATGCCCGGTTCGAGCACGGCGCGTACCCGCTGGCCGAGCTGCTGGCGGCCGGAGTGCGCGTGGCCGTGGGAACCGATTCGCGCGCCTCGAACCCCGATCTGAACCTGTGGCGGGAACTGCGGTTTGTCGCTCAGAGGCACCCCGATGTCCCGCCCGAACAAGTGCTGAGAATGGGCACGCTGTCCGGCGCCGAAGCGTTGGGCCTGGCCGAATGCGCGGGCAGCTTGCGGCCCGGCAAGCGGGCGGATCTGGCGGTGGTCGAACTGCCCGATGGTCACGCCGACGATCCGTATGAACTGCTGCTGCACTGCTCGTCCGGATACAATACGGCTATTCCACTCCACGATGTTCCGGCGTGAACCAGCCCAACTCAAGGTACCCTGCAGATGAAGACCGCAATCTGGATCTCCTATGACCTGGGTGTACGAGGTGACTATGAGGGGTTGTACGCGTTCTTGGATAGCCTTGACGCCAAAGAGTGCGGCGACAGCGCAGCATACCTGAAATTCGAATACGATCATGATCTGGTCGCGGAACTCAAGGCGACGCTGGAGGAACGAGTGTCCCTAGACCGCCGCGCTCGAATCTACGTCGTGTTTCCTGGAGAGACCGGAAAGTACCGGGGCCGCTTTGTGATTGGCCGACGCAAGCGGTCACCCTGGTCTGGATACGCTGGCGAAGAGTCCGAAGAGGTGGACGAAGTTGAATAAGAGGATACTTGTTGACACGGGATTCTGGATTGGGTTGTTCGACCCCCGCGATGAGCATCACTCGTACGCGGTTGAGCGCTTGCATTGGCTGGAACACGCAACGATCGTTGTCCCTTGGCCCGTCGTGTACGAGACAGTGCGTACCCGCTTGGCGCGCCGGCCAGATCGATTGGCACAACTCAATCGCCAGCTCAAACGACCAGGCGTGGTCTATGTGGACGACCATGAATTCCGCGCCGAAGCCTACTCGCTGGCCGTTGACTACGCAATCTATCGCAGGTGGCCGATCAGCATGGTGGACATGTTGTGTCGGCTAATGATTGAAGACGAGAACATTCGGATCGATGCCGTTCTGACGCCAAACCAGGGCGACTTTCGCGACGTCTGTGCCAGTACCGCTACCGTCCTGCTGTAGGTCTGTGAAAGACCTACTTCACTCCAGCATTGCAATATGACATTCACCATTGTGCCCAGCTTCCGAAATAACTGGACCAGGTCCTGTTTCCTGCTTGCGGCGGCGCTGCTCGCGGCGGTACTGGCCGGGCGAGCGGACGCGGCTCCGCCCGGCCTGCCGCGAGCGGCGCCGGAAGACGTGCAGATGGACGGCGGGACGCTGGACGAGATCGACCGGGTGGTCGAACAGGGGATCGCTCGCGGCAACCTGCCGGGCTGCGTGGTCCTGGTCGGCCGCCAGGGCAAGATCGTGTTCTGGCGGGCGTACGGCCACCGCCAATTGCAGCCCAGCCCGCTGCCGATGACGCCCGACACGTTGTTCGATCTGGCATCGTTGACCAAGCCGATCGCCACGGCGACCAGCGTCATGCGGCTGATTCAGTCCGGCCAGTTGACGCTGGACGATCGCGTGGCGACACACCTGCCCGACTTCGGGCAAGCGGGCAAGGACAAGATTACCGTCCGGCAGTTGCTCACGCATCAAAGCGGTTTGCTGGCCGACAACTCGCTGGCCGATTACGCTCAGGGACGCGACGCGGCCTGGCAGCGGATCAACGCCCTGGGACTGCGGGCGGAACCGGGCACCGAGTTCATCTACAGCGACGTGGGCTACATCGTGCTGGGCGAGCTGATTGCCAGGCTCAGCGGACAGGACCTGCACGAGTTCTCTCGACAGGCGATCTTCCAGCCGCTGGGAATGAGCGACACGGGCTTCCTGCCGGACAGCGAGCGGGCCAGCCGCGCGGCGACGACCGAACAGCGCGACGGGCGGTGGATGCGCGGCCAGGTGCACGACCCGCGAGCGCACCGGCTGGGCGGCGTGGCCGGTCACGCCGGACTGTTTTCCACCGCCGCGGATCTGGCCCGCTACGCGCAGATGCTGCTGGACGGCGGGCGCTACGCCGGAGTGCGTGTGCTGGACGAAGCGACGGTCGAATTGATGAGGCGGCCGGTTCCGGTTCCTGGCGGACTGCGCGGCCTGGGCTGGGACATCCAGACCGGCTACTCGTCCAACCGCGGCGACCTGTTCTCTGCCCAGGCCTTCGGGCACGGCGGCTTCACGGGGACTTCGCTGTGGATCGATCCGCAACTGAAGATGTTCGTCGTCTTCCTCAGCAACCGCGTGCATCCCGACGGCAAGGGCCTGGTGAATCCGCTGGCCGGCCGCATCGGGACCATCGCCGCCGCCGCCGTGGGACGGAAGCCGGTGGCGGGCGAGTGAGTGGTCAGTGGTCAGTTGTCAGTTGTGAGATCGGGCCTGCTGCGGCGTCCCAGAGCGGGTCACGCCGACTGCCGCTTCCATTTGCGAGCGACTGCTGCCAGCGCGTCAGCATGGTCGGGCCAGTCGTGCAAAGTGGCAGGATCGAAGTCCGCGCCATTCGGCCAAACAAGCGTGTGAACCTCCCGATCGACCTGGACCTGGTTGAACAGAGTCAGATCGCGAAGGGGCCCAAACAACTTGCCCGCCAGAACCGGCCGGAAATCGATGATCTGTTCCGTTCCGTCATCAAACGTCACGCTCAGCATGTAGTCACCAACAATCCGGAAGCTGCAAACGCGATAGATCGGATGCCGCATGTGTGTTCACTCCAACGGGGCGATCGGCAGGGGCGCCTCGCCCCCCTGCAATCGCTCCCAATCAGCCGCCAGTTCGTCCTGATAGTATGCGTGAAGATGCGGGAGATATGGATCAATCGGCGTCGAACTTCGTCGCCCGTCCGGCAGTCCCGCGCGGAACGCTCGGCGAATTCTTTCTATTCGACCGCGCCGGGTGGTCGCAAGGGTGTCGGCCTTTCCTCTTTCTGGGCGGATGGGCCTTTACCGCAGTGCAAGCGGTGAATCATTCGTGTGCGCGGTACGTTCGAGCGCTGCGACCAGGGCAGGGGACAAGTACAACGATTCATGAGTAACGTCGGATCGACCCAGGAGCGTGGCCTGTGTTGACCGTCCAGCACGAATTTCAAGTTGCGTCAATCGCAATGTGCCCGGCAGCGGTTCGCCATAAGTCTTCGTGCCCGTTCGCCCGTCGTACGATACGGCGTACATGATGTGGCGTTCGTTGAGGTTCCGAAGTTGGTCGCAGAACGCGCCGTGGTCAATTTTGGGAAGATATCTCGTGTTTCGGGCTCCACAGACGCCCTGATAGGGCGGATCCATGTATACCAGGTCGTCTTCGGCGCACTGATCGAGAACTCTTGCATAGTCCCAGGACGTGAGCCGGATTCGGTGGCGCAACAGAGCCGAGGCGTGCGTGATGCGGCGAGTCATCTCCGCCGGGCGTGCTCCCTTGCGGCGATTGTCCGGTGTGTTGTTGAACTGGCCGCGGGCGTTGTAACGAATCGCCGCTTTCACGCAGCGAGCGAGCAGGTACAGAAAGTCCGCGGGAGCGTGATGCGTGTTGAAGCGATCGCGGACTTCGTCAAAGTACTGGCGCTCGCGCCCAAGCTGGTCGTTCCAAAGGCGATTGTACTCGCCGGCCAGTGCATCGGGACGGTGGATGATCTCCCGCCATAGTCGCATCAGCGGAGCGTGCGCGTCATTGATCCAGAAGCGATCGCATGTGCGGCGCGCGGCAGCCGCCATCGATAACGCGGCGGAGCCAGCGAACGGTTCGACCAGGCGAGAAATGGTCGTGGGAAGGTGTTCCAGGATTGCGGGTGCGATCTGGCGTTTGCTTCCCTGATACGGGATCGGTTGGGGTAGCTCGTGCGGGCCGTTCATCCGTGACCAGTTCCTCGATTCTTAAATCCGAAAAAATGCCCCTCCCGCAACCCCGCGCGGAAGGCGATGCGAATTCTATTCGCGCAGGCAGGGTGGTCGCAAGAGTTTCGGCCGAGGGACACTTGGTCGGCCTCCGTTTCGGCGAGCGCTCCGCCTTGATATTCCTCTGGTTCCCTCCCCGGCTTCGAGATCGTGCAGCTTTGAAGTCCTTTGCCTCCAAAATTCAGGAAGTTTCGATCGATTATTCGATCCGGTATCTCAACCTGCTGGGGAAACCCCATGAATCACTTCTGGCTCCCTCCCCGCTTCGAGATCGTGCAGCTTATAAGTTGCTTTGCCGAATGGAGTTGGCGTCATGACCGAGGGATACTTGGACGGCGTCCGCTTCGGCAAACGCTCCCCCTCGATATCCCTTTGGCTCCCTCCCCGGCTTCCGGGGAGGGCTGGGGAGGGGCTCTTGTGCACCCTGTTTTGACGCAGCTGGCACCTGATGGAATCACCTAACACGATTCGCACTCAAGAATTCAGATCTTCAACTGATGTTCGACTCGGCCGAAATCCGCGTCCTGCGAGTGGCCAGGTGCGAATTGAGCGAATTGCTTTGCTCCATAGTCCTGCAGGACCCTCCCCAACCCTCCCCGAAGGAGATCGTGCAGCTTATAAGGCGTTGGTAACTCGGGATTTAGGGGTTGTGGCTACCGGGAACTCGGGATGGCCTCTGCTTCCGCGAGTTCTCCCCCTTGAAATCTCTCTGGCTCCCTCACCGCTTCGAGATCGTGCAGCTTTTAAGTTGTTTTTTCTGCGGAGTTTACATCGTTCTGTGAGCGTCCTTAGCGTTCCCTGACGCCGAAGTCATTGCACAGTCGCTCAATTTGCAATTTGCAATTTGCAATTTGCAATCACCCGTCCTGGAGTTTCGTGCTTCAATCAAGCGACGCCGAAGCACACCGTGAATTCTGGCGCACGCCGCGCACTCTCCACTTCGAATCCCAGC
>JAGFJK010000116.1 GCA_024102795.1 Pirellulaceae bacterium | reverse complement strand
TGGGCGCAGGCCGGCCGGATCGGCACGGCCGCCGCCACGGCGCTCGCCATCGCGGGGATAATCAGCAACAACACCGTTCGATCAAGGGTGCACGACATGCGAAACTCCCGGCAAGGACGCGGCTGGGCAAGTTAGTTTCCGCAGGCTCGCCCGGCGGATGGTTCGGCTTCCGACTACCAGGATTGTGACTAGCGCTCGGCGCCGTGTTTGCGGGCTTCATCCAGAAGCCGATCGAATTCATCGACGTCCGACGCGTGGACGCTGGTCAAGTACTGTCGGATGCTGTCGATCGACTCTCGATTCGCTCGCCTCAACAACGCGACCATAACGGCCAGGCAAGTCTTGCGGATCCATCATCTTCTCTCGTCCGGCCAAGAGCGCGTCGGCCAAGGCAAGCTGCTCGGTAAGCGAATGAAGTGTCGGGGCAGGCATCGAGTGCTTCCGGGAACCGGCGGACTTCGGGTGATTGTCCGGGAATCACCGTCGAGCGTCAACTGCTTTGTCCCTTGACGGTCGCCGTTGCTTCACGCAGCGGCCGCACGACACTTCATCCGCCGCATCCGTCCGCCGCTGACTTCCCTTCAATTACTTCCTGTCTTCTTTCGTGTGTTTCGTGTATTTCGTGGTTCAATCTTCTTAGCGCTCGGCAACCCGTCACGGCTGCGCCGCGATGACTTCGACCGGCTGGCCTGGCCGCAGGGAGCTGGCTTGCGCCAGCACCACCGCTTCGCCGCCACTGAGCCCGGAAAGAATCTCCACTTCGTTGCCGCTGCGCAGGCCGAGCTCCACGGGCTGGAACTGCACCTGTCCCGACTCGACGCGGCAGCAATGCGCACCTTCGCCGTCCTGAACAATCGCCGTGATGGGCAGCACCAGCACGTCGTTCCGCTCGTCGAGCTGGATCGTGACCATGGCGTACATGCCAGGCCGCAACTGCCCCTTCTCGTTGGCAAGGTCAATCTCGGCGCGCAGCGAGCGGTTGGCGGAGTGCAGCGACCAGCTTGTCCGGGCCACCTCGGCCTCGAGCTCTGGCTGGCGCAGCGACTGGACGCGCACGACCGCCGGATCGCCCGTTTCCACCAGCGGAGCTTCCAGTTCGGGAACGTCAACCGAAACACGAACCCGATCCCAGCTCGCCACGACCAGCAGCGGCTGCGCCATGGCGCCGCTGGCGGGCTGCACGTAATGGCCCGTGTCCACGCCGCGTTGCGTGACCATGCCGTCGAACGGAGCCTTGATCTCGGTATAGGCCAGCAGCGTCTGGGCCTGCTTCAGATTCGCGGCGGCCACGCGCAGCCGAGCCTTGGCCGCCGCCAGGTCGGCGCGGGACTTGGCGGCGTTGGCCTGCTCCTCGTTCCACTCCGCACTGGCTGAATCCACGTGGGCCCGCGCTTCGGTCCGCGATGCTTCCGCCGCTTGAAACTGATTCAGCGCTTCATCCGCCAGCTTGCCCGTCACCGAACCCTGCGCGGCCAACTCCTTGATCCGCTCGTACTCGGACTTCCAGCGCTGGTAGTCCGCTTCGCTCCGGCCAATGCCCGCCTCGGCCAGACTCACCCCGGCCCGGGCCGTGTTGATTCGCGCTTCGGCCGCCTGGACGGCCGCTTCGGCCTGCTGCACTTCGGCTTCGGCCTGAGCCACCAGTGCCTCCTTCTGCTCCTGCTCGTCTTGCAACTCCGGTACCCACAGCCGGACCAGTACTTGTCCCTTGTCGACCCGGTCGCCGATGTCGACCAGCACGTGCTCCACGTACCCGGCGACTTTGGGAAACATGGGAGTTTCCTCGAACGACTCCACGCGTCCTGGTTGGGCCGTCGTTAGGATGAGCGTCTTGCGTTGCGGCGGCCCGACCCGGACCCGGTCGACTGCATTCTGCGCGGCCGAAGCCGACGGACCGCCCGTTTCCGCGGCCGACGGGTGACTGCAACCACCAACGGCCAGCAGCAGCGCGCCGGCCGCCAGCGCGGACAGGCCAGGACAAAGCGAATTCATACGGAGTCTCCTGTCTCGGTTGCGAGTTGGCTGGCCCCGGCCGGCCCTCGGTAGTGGCTGCTTTGCGAGTCGGACGGGTCCAGCGACGCGGATCGGGAAGGAACCCGCGATTGGATCATGGCGAACAGGCTGGGAAGGACCAGCAGCGTGGCGGCGGTCGCCGCCAGCAATCCGCCGATCACCGCGCGTCCCAGCGGCGCGTTCTGCTGCCCCGCCTCGCCCAGGGCCAGGGCCATCGGCAGCATGCCGGCAATCATCGCGCAACTGGTCATCAAGATGGCCCGCAGTCGGCTGCCCGCTCCCTGGACCGCCGCGTCGCGAGCGGGCAGTGGCTCCCGCCGCCGCTGCTCCGCGAAGGTGACCAGCAGGATCGCATTGGCCATCGCCACGCCGATTGCCATGATCGACCCGATGAAGGACTGGATGTTCAGCGTGGTGCCGGTCAGCCAGAGCATCAGGACCACGCCCGCCACCACGGCTGGGGCCGTCGAGATGGCGACCACCGCCAGCCGCAGCGATTGAAAGTTGGCGGTCAGCAACAAGAAGACCGCAATCACCGCCAGGCCCAGCCCGATCAACAAACCCGATTGCATTTCCCGCATCGGCGGAATCTGGCCGCGCGTCTCGACCTGAACCCCGGCGGGCGGATCGCCCGCTCGGCGCAGGGCCCGGGAGACTTCCGTCGAAATCGTTCCCAGATCGGCCGCGGCGACGTTGGCCGTGAGCGTGATCTGCCGCCGCATGTTGTACCGGTCGAACTGGCCAGGCATCGTTCCCCGTTCCAGGTCGGCCACGTCGCGGAGCAGAACCTGACCCTGGTTTGTCTGTTTCAAGGGAATTCGGCCCAGTGCTTCCAGCGAGCCGACGGTTTCGGTCTGATAGGGACTGCGGACCACGGGACGAGGGATCTCCACCTGGACCTGGTAGGCGATGCCGCTCTTGGGATCGGCCCAGTAGTTGGGGACCACGAAGCGGCTGGAGGAAGTGGCCGTGACCAGCGCGCGGGACACGTCGACCGGCGCCAGTCCGGCCAGTCCCGCCTTCTCGCGGTTCACGTTGACCTGGATCGTCGGATAGTCCAGCGACTGCCCCACCTGGAGGTCGCGGAGCTGAGGAATCCGCGCGAGTTCCCCGCGAATCTTTTCGGCATGGTCGCGGTTCTGCTGAAAGTTCGGACCACTGACCACGACTTCCACCGGAGTCGGAGATCCAAAGCTCATCACCTCGTTCACGATGTCCGACGGCTCGAAGGAAAACCGCACATCGGGCATGGCCGCGCTCAGCCGCGCGCGGACCCGCTCCTTGAGCACGTCATCCGGGATTCCAAGGTGGTCATTCAAGTCCACGTACAGGATCACTTCCTCCGGTCCGCGCGACCACTGGTAGACGGCGTTCACGGGAAAGTTCGAGTGGATCATACCGACGTAGCCCAAGGTCAGTTCCACGTTTTCGCTGCCCACCTCCTCGTGGATATGCGCCAGCGCCTCCTTGGCCAGTTGCTCCGTCTTCTCGATATGCGTCCCATCGGGAGCCCGCATCCGCAGGCGGAATTGTCCGGCATCCACCGTGGGAAAGATTCCCCGCCCCAGTTGCGGGCCCAGCAGCACGATCACTCCGATGCTGATCGCCAGATAGCAGGCGACCACCAGCCAGCGGACTTGCACCAGGCCGCTCAGCATCCGTTCGTAAGCGCCCCGGAACCGATCGAACAAGCCGGGACCATGCTGCCCCGCGCGGTGCTTCATCAGCCACACGGAAAGGACCGGCACAAAGGTACTCGACAGGAAGTACGAGGCGATCATCGCAAAGCCGACCGACAGCGACAGCGGCACGAACAGGGCCCGCGCGGCTCCCTCCATGAAGAAGGATGAAACAAACACGGCCAGGATACAGAGCATGGCCAGCAGGCGGGGAATGGCCGTTTCGGCCGACCCGTCCCGCACCGCCTCGGCCAACGGCTTGCCGCGCTGCTGGTGCGCGTGAATGTTCTCGATCGCCACCGTCGCTTCGTCCACGAGAATCCCGATCGCCAGCGCCAGACCGCCAAGCGTCATGAGGTTGATCGTCTGGCCGGTGATCCACAGCGCCAACACGGCAGTCATCAGGGCCAGCGGTATGTTCAGCACGACGATCAGCGAGCTGCGCCAGTCCTGCAGGAAGATCAGGATCATCAGCCCCACCAGCACGGCGCCCAGCATCCCCTCGGCCACGACGCCCTGGACGGCGCGAGTGACATACGGCGACTGATCGAATTCGAAGCGGACATCGATTCCCGCTCCCTCCTCGCCCAGCGCCTCCTTCATCCGCGGCAAGGCGTCCTTGATGTTGTTGATAACGCTCAGCGTCGAGGCGTCGGCCCGTTTGGTCGCCAGGATGTAGACCGCTCGGCGACCGTTCGCCAGCGCGTAGCCGGCCGGAGCGTCGGCCGAGTCCTGGATCGTGCCCACGTCCCGCAGGTACACCGGATGTTCGCCGGCGCGGATCGGGATGGAGCCAAGTTCCTGCGGATTCTTCACGACGGAATTCACCGGCACGATCGGGTACAGGTCGCCCACGGGCACGTTGCCGGACGGACTGATGGAGTTTCCCCGTACCAGCGCAGTAATCGCTTCCTCTGGAGACATCCCGTAAGATTGCAAGCGCTTCAAGTCCATCGTGACGACAATCGTTCGCGCGCTGCCGCCAAACGGCGGCGGGGCGGAAACGCCGGGCAGACTGGAAAACATCGGCCGGATGCGGAACAACGCCAGGTCCTGAATCTCGGCGATGCTTCGCGTCTCGCTGGACAGCACCAGGTAACCCACCGGCACGCTGCCCGTGTCAAACCGCATCACAAACGGCGAGACGGTTCCCGGCGGCATGAAGGCCTGGGAACGGTTGACGTAGTTGATCGTCTCGGCCATCGCCTGGGCCATGTCGGTCCCGGGATGGAAGTACAACTTCATCAACGCGGTTCCCTGCACGTTGCGGGACTCCACGTGGTGAATGCCGCTGATGTAAAGGAAATGGTACTCGTAGTAGTTGGTCAGGAATCCTTCCATCTGGGCTGGATCCATGCCGCCATAGGGCTGGCAGACATAGATCACTGGCAGGTTCAGACTGGGAAAGATGTCCACTTCCATCCCCCGGGGCAACCCCTTGGGATACGGGATGCCAAACTGCTGGCATACCGCCGGACCAACCGCTAGAAAGCTGCCCAGGGCGATGGCCAGGATCAGTACCATCACGGTCCAGGGTCGCCGAAGCGCCGACAAAATCAATTGCATTCGATACTTCCTGCTGGCGGACGTGCGTGATCGGGCGGACGCCCGGTTCGCTTTGTTCTCAGGATGGTCGAGAAACGGATTTGAATCAATGAACCGAACCTTGGAAGTTGCGACTCCGACATGCGGTGTGCCCTGGGCCGGCACCGGGCTGAAGGCCTGTCGACGGTACAGAAACCGTTACGCAGAAGCATTTTAGGGACTCTCAGTCAGCTCGGGCCAAGCGGCCTTGCCACGCCCTGCGCTCCATCCACGTCCCGGCATATGCCGATTTCCGTGAGCGCGGCGCTCCGATTAGGCCGATCTTGAGGAAAAACGCGTTCACGCGCGTCTTGCGGATTCTGGCATTGGGGGCGAGTAGAATGGGCGGCCGGACGGGACGAAGTTGGATGCTGTTCGTCACCGCCAGCGTGGTTGCGGCGGTCGCCGGATGCGCTTCGACCGGCGGTCCTCCGGAATCCGGGCGGCACGCGCCCGGCATCGAGCCAACGGCCAGCTCGCGGGTGGTCATGACCAGCTCACACCCAGTCATGGGCAGCCCGCAGCCCGTCGCGCCCAGCTCGAACCCGGTCATGCCCAGCTCGCAGCAGACCGCGGCCGGCACGCAGCGTGGCGACGCCGATGCGTGGGTCTCGCAGGCGGCTTTCACGAGCGCTAGCCAAGTGGGCGTTCAACCTGCGCCCGAGGCGATACCGGTCCCGCCCGCCGAGGCCGGTTCGCCAGACGGCGGCCGGCCTGCCGTATTCCAGGTGCCGATCGATCTGGAATCGGCCCTGCAGATTACCGCCGGGCAGAACCCGCAAGTCGGTTTCGCTCGGCAGCGCATTCAGGAAGCGTACGCGCAACTGCGGTCGGCCAGGGTGCTCTGGGTCCCATCGCTCCGCGCCGGTGTCAACTACAACAAACGTGACGGCGTGATCCAGGACGTCATCGGCAACATGGTCACCAACAACCGCAGCTCGGTGTATACGGGCTTCGGAGCGCAGGCTGTCGGAGCGGGTTCGCCGGCCGTGCCGGGCCTGCTGATGAATTTCCACTTGCGCGACGCCATCTTCCAGCCGCGGATTGCCGAGCAGACGCTGGGAGCGCGCCGGCAGGCCAGCCGCAAGGCCACGAACGACGTGTTGCTGGAGACGGCGCTGCGCTACATGGACCTGCTGGAGGCGAACCAGACCTTGGCGGTCGCCCAGGAAACGCTGCACAACGCCGTGCAACTCAGCCAGCTTACCCGCGCGTTCGCCGAGTCGGGCCAGGGATTGCAAGCGGACGCGGACCGGGCGTTGACGGAACTGTCGGTCCGCCAGATCGAGGTGCAGCGCGGCATCGAGAACGCCCGTGTGGCGTCGGCCCGCCTGGCTCGCACGCTGAGCCAGCAGGATCAGTCGCTGACCCTGGTCCCGCAGGAGCCGGCCCTGGTTCCGATCGACCTGGTTGTGCCATCCACTCAACTCAGGGATCTGATCGCCACGGGCCTTTCCAACCGGCCGGAGCTGGCGGAGAACCGCTTCCTGGTCGGCGAGGCGGTGCAGCGGCTGCGCCGCGAGCGCAGCGCGCCGCTGGTGCCCAGCGTGCTGCTGGGCTTGAGCTACGGCGGGAACGGGGGGAGTCCGACCAGCACGATCACCGACTTCGGCGACCGGGTGGATTTCGACGCGGCCCTGTACTGGGAAGTCCGCAATCTGGGCTGGCGCGAAGGTTTTGTCCGCGACGAATCGCGGGCCCAGTTGGAACAGGCCCGCTGGCGGCAGGTGCAGGTCCTGGACCAGGTAGCCAGCGAGGTGGCGGAGGCCCACTGGCAAGTCGAGGCCCGGCAGTCCCAGATCCGGCTGGCGGAGGCGGGGATAACCGCCGCGGAGAACTCGTACCGCCGGAACGCGGCGCGGATTCGCGACGGCCAGGGGCTGCCGATCGAGACGCTGCAATCCATCCAGGCGCTCGACCAGGCTCGCCGCCAGTACGTCCGCACCGTGGCCGACTACAATCGCGCTCAGTTCCAACTGCAGCGGGCCCTGGGTTGGCCCATCCAGTAGCACTCGCGTAGTTCAGCACGACGCGGGTCCGTTTGGGCTACTCGGCCGCCGATGAACAGGGCAGAGGATCACCACGAAACACACCAAACACACGAAAGTAAGGCGAGTGCAACATTGGGCAGGACGCTTTCCCGGTCCAAAGCAACTCCGCCGTTGCCCCATGCAGCAGCCGCTCGACATTTCAACTGCCAGCTACCATCCGCCGCTGCCGCCCCCCTGCTTTCCTTCCCTTTTTCTGCCTTCTTTCGTGTGTTTCGTGTATTTCGTGGTTCATTCGTTCTGGTCCCGCGCCCTGATATAATGGCGACCTGACACCGATCAACAGTATCACGGGAAGGGGGCATCATATCGTGCTCATGGTGCCAACTATCGTCATTTGCAGCGGGACAAACCAGGGCCAGACGTTCCCGCTGCAAAAGGATTGTATCGTGATTGGTCGACAACCGGATTGTGACATTCCACTCGCGAGCATAGCCTGTTCACGCCGCCATTCGCAACTCGTGCGTACAGAGAGCGGATACTCAATCGAGGACCTCAATTCGCGAAGTGGAACGTACGTCAACTACAGTCGCATTCAGGGACGGACTGCTCTGAATGACGGCGACCACATTCGTGTCGCAGACGTATTACTCAAATATCAAATTCGACGCGCCGACATGGAACCTGGCGCTTCCTAACAGGGCTATCGGGGGCGGGAGGCGGCAAGCATCGGGCTGGGTCGTTTGATCGTCGCGATTGCCGGGCATCGCGGTTATTCGTCTTAACCCCCGAATCGCTCAAGTCACCTGGGACCAACTCACCCCGCCCACTCCGCACACAGCGTCTCCGCCTGTTCCAGACAACTGCGGAGCGTAATCGGGGAGCCGCAACTGGCTAAATCCTGGCAGGCGCCGCTACAAACCGTTGAACGTTCGTTCAAGCGGTTGTAGCGGGCTGGACTTGTTGGAACTCTGCCGCGAGCGGGCCGTTGGCAGCCCGTCCCGCGCCCAGCCGGTTGCCTGGGCAGGGGGGGCTGACCCCCAGCCTCGCCCGCGTACAGTTACCTTGCCACACGCATGTTTTTCACGATTTTGACGTGTGAAGATGGGGAAGGTCTGAAATGGACTTCCTACCTGAATCCTATGCCACATGTCTGTGATTTCGCGGCGCTGCACGCAATTAGGTCCCGTGTCCGGCTCGATGGCTCTTGCGAGCTGCCCGCTTTCTCAGCTCGATCGGGTTTGCTAAAGTTTTCGCTACCCCTCAGTCTGGAAATTCCGCCGGGCAAAAGGCAGGACATCGCCGACGGGCGAAAGGGTGACGAGGCGGAACGGATTCTCGACAACCCACTTTTTGAGGTTTCGCTGCGCCTTGGTCGGAATGCAGTTGTCCGATTCTGTGCCACTTGCATGACCACCCCGTACCACGCCAAATACTTCGCTCACGAATTGACCCGGCAGGCACAGCCGGGGGGCGTGGATCGTTTGTCGATGGCGCTATTCGATGCCTGCGTCGATCTGAACCCGCATCAGATTGAAGCGGCGCTGTTCGCCCTGCGAAGTCCACTTTCGAAGGGCGTCGTGCTGGCGGACGAGGTTGGACTTGGCAAGACCATCGAGGCCGGTCTGGTCCTCTGCCAACACTGGGCCGAGCGAAAGCGAAAGCTGCTGGTGATCTGCCCGGCCAGCCTGCGGAAGCAGTGGGCGCTGGAACTTCAGGAGAAGTTCAACCTGCCCAGTGTGATCCTCGACTCGAAGACCTACCGGCAGGCCGTGAGAGAGGGCAACGGCACGCCGTTCGCCAGCGACAAGGTGGTCATCACGTCGTTCCACTTCGCCAGCCGGTCTCGGGGAGACATCCGGGCCGTCCCCTACGATCTGGTCGTCATCGACGAAGCCCACAAGCTCCGCAACGCCTACCGCCCCAGCAACAAGATGGGGCAGAACATCAAGTGGGCCATCGAGGAGCGGAAGAAATGCCTGCTGACGGCCACGCCGCTTCAGAACACGCTGCTCGAACTCTACGGCCTGTCTACGATCCTCGACGACCTGATCTTCGGCGACGTGAACTCGTTTCGCACCCAGTACACCAACGCCGGTGCCGACCTGAACGCTCTCCGTGGCCGACTACAATCGTTCTGCCAGCGGACGCTCAGGCGGCAGGTGGTCGAGTACATCCAGTACACCGAGCGCATCCCCTTCACCGTTCGCTTCCGCCCGACCGACGATGAGCAGAAGCTCTACGAATCGGTCTCGGACTTCCTGAACCGGGAAGAGACTTACTCCGTGCCTCAACGTCAGCGGCACCTGACGGCGCTGATCCTGCGCAAGCTGCTCGCCTCGTCTTCCCATGCCATCGCCAACACGCTGGAGACGATGAAGACCCGGCTGGAGGTGATGCGTGGCGCTCCCCAACAGGACGTGCCAGACGACGATTTCATGGAGGAACTGATCGAGAACGAGGAACTCGAAGACGACTACCTCGATGAGATTCTCGAAGGGACGAGCGAGGAGGAGGACCAGGCCGAACCGGAGATCGACCACCAGAAACTCGTTGGCGAGATCGACGAACTGACCCGGTACGCTCAGTGGGCACGTAGCATCGGCATCGACACCAAGAGCCGGTCGCTCCTGAAGGCCCTCGAACTCGGGTTCACCGAGATGGACAAGATGGGTGCCAAGCGCAAGGCCCTCGTCTTCACCGAATCTCGGCGGACGCAGGACTACCTGAAGAACTTCCTCGAATCGAACGGCTACGGTGGTCAGATCGTCCTGTTCAACGGCACGAACGCCGACCCCGACTCCCGCCGCATCATCGACAGGTGGGCAGCAGACAACGCCGCCACGGGCCGAGTCACCGGCTCACGCCCCATCGACAGCCGCACGGCGCTGATCGAATACTTCCAGAACCACGCCACGGTGATGATCGCCACGGAAGCAGCGGCGGAAGGCGTGAACATGCAGTTCTGCTCGCTGGTCATCAACTACGACCTGCCGTGGAATCCCCAGCGGATCGAGCAGCGGATCGGTCGTTGTCACCGCTACGGCCAGAAGCACGATGTCGTGGTCATCAACTTCTTGAACGAACGCAACGAGGCCGACCGGCGAATCCACGAACTTCTGGCCGAGAAGTTCAACCTGTTCAGTGGCGTATTCGGTGCCTCCGACGAAGTTCTGGGCCAGATCGAGTCCGGCGTCGATTTCGAGAAGCGCATCCTCGCCATCTACCAGAAGTGCCGCACGCCCCAAGAGATCGACACCGCTTTCAAGCAACTTCAGGCCGAGATGGACGAGACCATCCAGTCCAAGATGGACGAGACCCGCCAGATGCTCATGGAGCATTTCGACGAGGACGTTCACGCCCGGCTGAAGATGCGGCTCGACGACGCCCGTGCCAACCTCGACCGGATTGGTCGCCAGTTCTGGACTCTTACTCGGTTCGTGCTGCGAGACTTCGCGCACTTCGACGACGCTTCTCTGACGTTCGAGCTTCATACACTTCCCGGTGGAGGAGTGGGCGACAAGGCGAGTGGGCGACTCGGCGAGTCGAGATCAATCGCCCCCTCGCCCCCTCGGCCCCTCGCCCTCTCGGTGAAACTCGGAACGTACCACCTGATCTCCAAACAGCATCAGAACATCACCGGCGACTTCCTGTACCGGCTCTCCCATCCTCTCGGCGAGTGGAGCATCGACCGGGGCAAGCAGGCCGAGACGCCCGTGGCGAAGGTCACGTTCGACGTGACGAACTACCCGGCGAAGGTCTCCGTGGTCGAGGCCCTCAAGGGGAAGTCCGGCTGGCTCACGCTCCAGTACCTCACCATCGACTCGTTCGACCGGGAGGAGTACCTTCTGTTCTCGGCGATCTGCAGCGAGGGGGAGACGGGACGAGGGGGCGACGGGGCGAAGTGGAAGGCTCTTGACCAAGAGACCTGCACCAAAGTTTTCCACTGTTCCGCCACCGTCTCGCCCCTTCACCCCGTCGCCCCCTCACCCCCTCCTGAAGTCGCCGACCGGCTCAAGAAGGAAGCGGGCCGACACGCCGAGGCGACCATCACGCACTCGCTCGAAGGCAACAACGCCCTGTTCAATGAGGAGCGGGAGCGGCTTGAGAAGTGGGCAGTTGACATGGTGGTCGCCGCCGAGAAAGACTTGACCGACACCAAGGCGCAGATCAAGGCCGTGCGTCGGCAGTCACGCTTGGCGACGACGCTCGATGAGCAGAACGAACTCCAGCAGAAGCTCCGTGATCTGGAGAAGAAGCAGCGAAAACAGCGTCAGCAAATCTTCGAGATCGAAGACCAGATCGCCGAGAAGCGTGACACGCTGATCGACGGCCTCCAACGACGGATGACCCAGAAGTCACACAGCACGCACCTCTTCACGATTCAATGGGGGGTGATTTGATGAGTGAGCGACAAGGCGAGGGGGCGACGGGGCGAGAACGGATTCGCACGCACAAGGACTTGCGTGTGTGGCAGGAGGCAATGGATGCGGCGATGGTGATTTTCGACGTGACGAAACGATTTCCGCAGGAGGAGAAATACAGTCTTGTCGATCAGATTCGCCGGTCGTCTCGCTCGGTGGCTGCCAACCTGTCCGAAGCATGGCGAAAACGTCGATACGAAGCGGCCTTCGTCGCCAAGCTGAACGACTGCGAAGGAGAAGCCACCGAAACGCAGACGTGGATCGAGTTCTGCCGACGTTGTGGCTACCTGAATCCCCAGCAATCCGACGAACTTGATGAACGCTACGACAAGATCATCGCCCAACTTGTCAAAATGATAACCAACCCCAAAGCATGGGTGATACGACAAGGTGACGGGGCGAGGGGGCGAGGGAGCGAGGGGGCGAGGGGGCGAGGGGGCGACGGGGCGACTGATTCTTTCGCCCTCTCGCCAAGTCGCCCCCTCGATACAAACGACGAAAATAGCACGGAAGACTGACAAACTATGACCAACTTCGAGAAACTCCAGAAGCTCCTTGAGGAACTGTTCCAACTGGATCAGGCCGATCTGGACTTCGGCATCTACCGGATCATGAACCAGAAGCGGGACGAGGTGGTCCGCTTTCTGGAGAAGGACTTGCTGCCGCAGGTCAAGGCGGCGTTCGGCCACTACAAGTCGGCCCAGTCCGCAGAGGGGGTGATAAGGCGACAACGCGACAGGGCGACGGACACATTCGCCCCCTCGCCCCCTCCCGTCGTCTCCCCCTCGTCTGCCATCGACTCCAGCGTCGATGTCACGGCGTTGGAGAACGAAGTCTTCAGCCACCTGTTCAACTTCTTCCGCCGCTACTACCACGAAGGGGACTTCATCTCGCTGCGGCGGTACAAGGAGGGCGTCTACGCCATTCCCTATGAGGGCGAGGAAGTCAAGCTGCACTGGGCCAACCACGACCAGTATTACGTCAAGAGCAGCGAATACTTCCGTGACTACATCTTCACCATGCCCTCGGGCAAGCGGGTGCGAGTCCATCTGGTCGCCGCCTCGTCCGAGCAGGACAACAAGAAGGAAGCCCCCGGCAAGGAACGCCGCTTTATCATCTGCGCAGAAGACCCGATCTACGAGGAGAACGGCGAACTCTACATCCGCTTCGAGTACAAGCCCGACGACGGCAAGAAGAAGCAGGACGCTCTGAATCAGGAGGCCATCGAACGAGTTCTGAACGCCAAAGGCTTCGAGGAGTGGACACGGGAGCTATCGAAGCCCGCCCCCACGAAATCAAACCCAAAGAGGACAGTGCTGGAGAAGCATCTCACTCAGTACACCGCCCGGAACACGTTCGACTACTTCATCCACAAGGACTTGGGAGGCTTCCTGCGCCGGGAACTCGACTTCTACATCAAGAATGAGGTGATGCACCTCGACGACATCGAACACGACACGGTGCCCCGAGTCGAACAGTACCTCAGCAAGATCAAGGTGATCCGCAAGATCGCCCACAAGGTCATCCAGTTCCTCGAACAACTGGAGAACTTTCAGAAGAAGCTGTGGCTCAAGAAGAAGTTCGTGGTGGAGACGAACTACTGCATCACGCTCGACCGGGTGCCCGAGCAGCTTTACCCCGAGATCGCCGCCAACGACGCCCAAAGGGAAGAGTGGGTGCAGTTATTCGGCATCGACACCATCTCCCAAGACTTGAACCAGCCGGGCTATACTGTCCCTCTGAAAGCAGAGTTTCTCAAGGCTCAACCGTTGTTGGTGGTGGACACGAGACACTTTACTTCCAGCTTCAAGGACAAGCTCAGAACAGCCAGCGATGGGTTGCATGAAAGCCAGCCACGCTGTCTCCTCCAGAGCGACAACTTCCATGCTCTTGAACTGCTGCTGCACCGCTTCTCGTCGTCGATCCGTTGCGTCTACATTGACCCGCCATACAACACGGGATCGGATGAGTTCCTTTACAAAGATCATTACCAGCATTCTAGCTGGGCTGCTTGCCTCTTTGATCGGCTGACACTGGCGCACCGTCTTCTTACAGATGATGGCGCAATCATGGTGTCGATTGGCGAAGAAGAACTCGGCACGCTCCAGCAGCTTTTGGACGTGATCTTCGGGAGAGAGAACCGCATCGCCGTGATAACCGTCAAGCGGGCAAGTGTCACGGGGCACAAAGCAATTAACCCCGGTGTTGTGAACGTTTCAGAGTTTGTCTTGCTCTATGCCAAGTCTCGACGTGACTGGACGGGCAATACGGTCTATGCCGAGAGGGAAAGAGACGAACGGTACAGCACCTTCATCAAGAACCGGAACGCCGAACCGAGTGGGTGGGAGTTTGTCTCTGTGCTGGATGCGTTTTCTGAAAGCGTCGGAGTCGAGAAGCGGCAACTTCGGAATCACTTTGGTGAGCAATACGAATCTGAGTTGACAAAGTTCGTTTACGACAACGCAAATGCCGTTTGCCAACCCGTGACCGTTGACTTGGGTGGTGTTGGAGCGGAGTTTCGTGAATGGGTGCAGAAGTCTGTGGATGCAGGCGACGAAGTGCTTCAATATCGGCGGGATGGATTTCCCGACGCCTACCTTCGCAATGGCAAGAAGCTGGTCTTCTACCAAGACAAGATGATGCAAGTGGGAGAACGATTGGCAACCGCTGAGAAGGCGTCCGACATCTGGACAGACGTGCTTCCAAACGACTTGCACAACGAAGGTGGAGTGGAATTGCCGAAGGGCAAGAAGCCCGAGGCTCTGCTGAGCCGATTGATTGAACTCGGGACGAACGAGGGTGACATTGTACTCGACTTCTTTGCAGGGACAGCTACGGCAGCGGCAGTTGCTCAGAAGACAAATCGACGTTGGGTCGCCGTTGAGAATGCGACATTCTTCGTCGAGAAACCTCTGCGACGGATGAAGAACACACTCAACGGAGAGAGCCGGGGCATCAGCACGGCTTTCGGTTGGAAAGGTGGGGGTAACTACAGCGTCGTCACATTGGAATCCTACGAGGATGTCCTGAACAACCTCGAAATGAAGCGTACCCCTCAGCAGGCATCGCTGCTTGAACAGGACGACGACCTGCGTGAGCAGTACGTCCTCTCGTACATGCTCGACGTGGAGAGCCGGGGCAGCCAGTCACTCCTGAACTACGAGTCCTTCCGCAACCCCGACCAGTATAAGCTCCGAGTCGAGCGCAACGGCGAAACCCAACTGGTCAACGTCGATCTGGTCGAGACCTTCAACTGGCTCTTGGGCCTGACCGTCAAGCACATCGACGTGATCCGAGGAGTGCGGGTCGTGACGGGGACAAGGCGAGGGGGAGAGGGGGCGACGGGGCGAGAGGAGAATTGCCTCGTCCTGTGGAGGAATCTGGACGAGACCGACAACAACGCCCTCGATGAGTGGTTCCAGAAGCAGGACTACAACACGAAGGATCAGGAGTACGACCTGATCTACGTCAACGGCGACAACAACCTCGAAAACTTGCGCCGTGGCGACCAGACATGGAAGGTCCGCCTCATCGAAGAAGAGTTCGGACGCCTCATGTTCGAAGTCCAGGACGTGTAAGTTGTCAGTGTTCAGGCAGAAGGAGACCAGCGATGGAGTGGCGGGATCGAATAAGTATTGACCCGAACGTGTGCCACGGGAAGCCGTGCATCAAGGGGACTCGGGTCATGGTGTCGGTGGTGATTGACAATCTCGCTGCGAGCGAGAGTCATGAAGCGATCCGGCGAGGATACAACATCGAGGAAGAGGACATCCAAGCGGCGCTGCATTACGTTGCCGAGCTTGCTCGGGATCGCTTCGCCGTCTTGCCCACGGGAACTCCCTGATGCAGTTCAAGATTGACGAGAACCTGCATTCGGACGCCGCCGACCTGTTGCGGAAGCACGGGCACGATGCGCTGACCGTCCGCGAACAAGGGCTGCGAGGCCGGGCCGATTCCGACATCGCCGAAGTTTGTCGGCAGGAAGAACGGGCGATTGTCACGCTGGACCTTGATTTCTCGGACATTCGGAATTACCCGCCCCAAGGCTACCACGGGATCATCGTGTTGCGATTGAGCGACCAGAGCCGGGCTTCCGTACTGAACGTCCTCGGTCGGATCATTCCCATGTTCGACACGGAGTCACCCGTGGGGCACTTGTGGATTGTCGATGAACACCAAGTCCGCATCCGAGGCGGCAAGCCGTAGATGCTGAACACTGAACACGGAACACTGAGAACTCATGGCGAAGAAGCGATCCAGAGCGAACGAGACGCCGCCGCTGAGGTTCGACGAGAAACTCGTGCTGAACCAGTGGATGCTGTCGCTGTTCGAGGTGAGCAGCTTTGATAAGCTGGCCGAGAACCTGAAGTCGCTGGAACTGGAAGGCCTGGACGAGAACAACGTCCACAAGTTCCTGCACCAGATGAGGCTGCTGTGGGAGTACGAGGAGTTCCCCGGCGACACGTTGCTCGGCTACGACCAGAACATCGTCAAGCACACGCTGGCGCTCAGTGAGAAACGAGCCGAGCCGCTGAAGTGGAAGTATTTCCAATACCTTTCGTTGCTGTTCACCGAGGTTTACCTCGACCGCTTCTTCCGTGACCCCGACAAGCTGCGTACCGATCTGAACCAGCACGTCGCCAAGTTCAATGAGGGAAATGCCACAAAGGATCAGCTACCGGACTACGAGCCGGACGACCTGCGGAAATTGGCCTTCTGGAATGCCACGGGCAGCGGCAAGACGCTGTTGATGCACGTCAACATCCTTCAGTACCAGCACTACCTGAAGCTGCATGGCAAAGAGAGGGGCCTGAACCGGATCATCCTGTTGACGCCCAACGAGGGTCTCTCCAAGCAGCACCTCGGAGAGTTTCACGCCTCGGGCATCGACGCCGACCTGTTCTCGAAGGAATCCCGGTCGCTCTTTTCGGGCCGGTCGGTCGAGATCATCGAAGTCACCAAGCTCAAGGAAGAGATGGGACAGAAGACGGTCGCCATCGACGCCTTCGAGGGGAACAACCTCGTACTGGTCGATGAAGGCCACCGGGGAGCGAGTGCGAGCGTCGAAGGGGCCTGGATGAGTGCCCGCAACCGGCTCTGCGAGAACGGCTTCTCCTTCGAGTATTCCGCCACCTTCGGGCAGGCGATGAAAGGAAAAGGTGGCCTCGAAGCCATCTACGCCAAGAACATCCTGTTCGACTACTCGTACAAATACTTCTACAAGGACGGCTTCGGGAAGGACTACCGCATCCTGAACCTCGCCGACGACTCGGACGAGGACCGCCGCCGCCTGTACCTGACCGCCTGCCTCGTCGCCTTCTACCAGCAACAGAAGCTCTACGCCGACAACCCGAACACCTTCCGCCCCTTCCTGCTGGAGAAACCCCTGTGGGTCTTTGTCGGCGGCAGCGTCAACGCCGTCCGGTCGGAGAACAAGCGGAAGGTGTCCGACGTGGTGGACATCCTGCTGACGCTGGCCGAGTTCGTGAAGAACAAGCGGGACTCGATCAACCTGCTGGAGCGCCTGCTCAGCGGAAGTCCCGGCTTGCTCGACCAGCGTGGCCACGAGATCTTCGCCACGGCGTTCCCGCACCTCGTTTCGACTCAAATGCCGGGCGAGGAGATTTACGACGACATCCTGAGGGTGCTTTTCAACTCGTCCTCGCAAGCGGCCCTGCACGTCGAGAACTTGAAGGGCACGGACGGCGAGATCGCCCTGCGACTGGGTGAGAATGACTCGTTCGGTGTCATCAACGTGGGTGACGCCGCCAGCCTGTGCAAGCTGTGCGAGGAGCATCCTGACCTGCTGGTCGTCACGGAAAAGGAGTTCTCTGGTTCGCTCTTCCGTGGTCTCAACGACGACGACTCGACCGTCAACGTGCTGATCGGATCGAAGAAGTTCACCGAGGGGTGGAACAGTTGGCGGGTCAGCACGATGGGGCTCATGAACATCGGACGCACCGAAGGTTCGGAAATCGTCCAGTTGTTCGGTCGTGGCGTGCGTCTCAAGGGCCACGGCATGACCCTGAAGCGCAGCAGTCAGCTTGAGGGCGTGAATCGGCCTGACCGCATCCACCTGCTGGAGACGCTGAACATCTTCGGCATCCGGGCCGACTACATGCGTCAGTTCAAGGAGTACCTCGAAGAAGAAGGTCTTCCCGGCAACGAGGAGCGGATCGAGTTCATCCTGCCGGTGGTTAAGAACTTGCAGGGCAAAAGTCTCACCAGCCTCCGCATCCAGGAAGGCAAGGACTTCAAACTGCACGGTCCAAAGCCGACTCTGGATTCACCACCCGATCGGCTGCTACGGCATCCCGTGGCGCTCAACTGGTATCCCAAGATTCAGGCTCAGCAGAGCAAGGGCGTGGCCCGCGCCGACGACTCGGCGGTGAAGCACGAAGGGCAACTCGAAGAACGACACCTCGCCTTCATGGACATCGACGCCATCTGGTTCGAGCTTCAGCACTTCAAGAACGAGCGGTCGTGGTACAATCTGAACCTTGGCCGGGACTGCATCGTCCCACTGCTCTTGGATTCTCGCTGGTACAAGCTGTTCATCCCGCCCGAGGAGTTGGAGTTCACACGGTTTGACCGGGTGCGACGCTGGCAAGAGATCGCCGTCGCCCTGCTGAAGAAGTACATCGACCGCTATTACAAGCACAGGAAGCAGGAGTGGGAGTCGGACTTCTACGAGTACCATGTCTTGACGGAAGACGACCCCAACCTTCAGATCGAGTACCGTTTGCTGATTGACGAATCACAAGATCAGATCGTCGATCAGTTACGGGGCATTCAGGGTGATCTCGACAAGGGGGTACTCCGGGACTGGAAGTTTGGTTCGTCCAAGGCGTACTCATTCGGCCAGCATCTCTATCGGCCACTCCTTCGCGTCACAGGCGACTTTGTGGATGTCAGCCCGGTCTCGCTGAACGAGGGAGAAATACAGTTCGTCACCGATTTGCGTGACTTCTACGAGGGAAACCGGCCGTTCTTCAAACATTGCGAGTTGTACCTGCTCCGCAACATGAGCCGAGGGCGGGGCATCGGCTTCTTCGAGGCGGGGAACTTCTACCCCGACTTCCTGCTCTGGCTGTTGAAGGCCGGGAAGCAGTATGTCACGTTCGTTGATCCGAAAGGCATCCGGAACCTGGAAGGTCCCGATGACCCTAAGATTCGCTTCTATCAAACCATCAAGGAGCTTGAAGCCCGGCTGGGCAATCCCAACGTGATCCTGAACTCGTTTATCATCTCGAATACGCCCTTCCAGCAGGTACGCTGGTGGACCGAGGATTTGACGAAGGAGGAGTTTACCAAATGCCATGTGTTGTTCCAGCATGAGGACCGCAAAACCTATATCAAGAGTCTGCTGACGACAGTCCAAAGCGCGAAGCAAGTAGCCTGCACGCCGTGATGTGCCACCACGCGAAAGGGAGCCTGGCCGTGGGGAACGTGCTGAGTCCGATTCCAAGTGGCGTAAGCTGCCTGATACTGGTACTGGTCGTCTGCGTGGCTGGCTGCGCGGATCGGAACGTCACGCATCAGGCCCGGAAGCCGGTGGTTGAGTTCACTGGCCAGCCGCAGTTCGAGCTGGGCGAGATTCTCGGCGTCTTGCGAACCGAGCGGGACCAACTGGGCCGTGCGGCCGCGGGCATTCAAGAGCGCCGGCAGGCAAGCCTCGCGCGGCTGGCGCGAGCGCTGGGCGACGATTACCCGAAGCTGCTGGCGACGGACCCTGGCGAGCTGAGTATCTACTTCGCGCATGTAGCGGACCAGAGCACCCCAGCCGCCGTCCACGCGCGGGAACTGGCCCGGCACGCGGTGCATCTGGATGCCGTAGAGCGGCGGATGGTCCTGCTGGATGCCACAATTGCCGAGGCGGAAGGTGAACTGCGGCTGCTGGCGAACTACACCAGCGCCAGCGCCAGCGCCGAGCCGCCGGAGCACTCCAGCCTTTTGGGCAAATTGCTCGCGGTGGCTCACCTGCGGATCGAGCTGCCAGCCGAACAATCGTCCGAGGAAATCGCACACTACGTCACTGACCAACTGACGATCGAGCGCCAAGACGCTCAGCAGCGGCAGCAACAGCAGCTTGCCCAGCAGCAGGCGCGAATCCGTGAGCAGCAGGCGGCCGAGCTGGCGGCTGCCCTGGCCGAGTCTCAGCGGCGGGAAGCCGAGCGGCTGGCGTGGCTCGAAGCATCCCGGAAGCGAGCCGCCGCCGAGACCCGCGCCTCAGCCGAACGCCTGGCGGCCGAGCACGCCGCGATGGCACTGAAGCGGTACGCCGACGCCTACCACCTGTTTTTCCAGGGGCGTTATCGGCAGTCGGCAGAACTGTTGGACGAGGCGATCTCGCTGGAGGGCGACGACCCACGCTTCCACTACTATCGCGGCCTGGCCCGGCTGCGGCTGGGCCAATCCGACCTGGCCCAGGCCGACTTCCAAGCCGGCGGCGCCCTGGAGCGCCACGGCCGTTATGGGGTGGGTCAGGCTCTTGAGCGAATCCAGGGACCGGAGCGGGGTTTGATCGAACGTTTCCGGCGGTAGGCTGCCACCAACTGTGCAAGGCCGCTGGGCACGACGGGCCGGTTACGTTGCCAATGATGAACTGTGCCGCCGCCGATCGGTTCCGGGAACCGCCTTGACCCAACCCTTCAGATGGTTCAGGCACCCCTCTCAGGTGTCGCACGAATTCGCCTGTCGCGCCAAGTTGACTTGGCATAAGTCGTTTACTGGCAACCACTTGCAACTGACGACTGCCGCCTGTAAGCTAGGGCGTATCCGGGTATCGCAGGCCAGCGATCGACCAAGCGGCCCGGGCGCGATCAGTGGCGTTCTACCTGCCTGCCGTCGTCGCGTCCGCGCCGGCCCGGTATCTTTGGTGTGGCAGGAGTCACGGAAATGGGCCGCGGTGGTCGTCTGATTTCGTACAAAGTGTCGCGGCATCTTCTGGAGGTCGCGTTCGGCGAATTCGAGCGACTTCAGGATTTCGAGAAGCGGATGCGTCCATCCGCGTCTGAGTTCTTCAGCCGACGACTTGCCCCGGCGGTCCACTCGTTTGTTAGCCAGTTGCGATCGCTTGATATTGACCCAATGAACGAACTGATGGACACCTCAGTTGGTATTCTGCCGCGAGAGTACCAGTGTTTGAGCTTGCTGCGTGCCATCTGGGAACGAAAGAATCAGCCAGAGGAGAGAGTGCCGATAACAACGGAGGAGATGCAGGAAATGCTGCGACAAAGGCAGCGCTACCGCGATGAAAATGAACGACCCGAAACCGAGTACCTATACCGCATGTATGTCGAGAGTAAGGTTGCCACCCTCAACGAAGTCGTCACTGAATTGAACAAGGCAGTGGTCATCGTGGACACTTACGTCGCGGCTCTGACTGGGTCGGGTACGCAGTCGCTAAGTAACAATCCACAGGAGTGTTCCCCGCTTGTCAGAGAGCGGCGAACCTTCGAGTCCCCGAACGACCCGACCCAGCCGCTGAGTGATGAAAGCGTCGAGTACGAGTCGCAGGAAGAGGTTGGGTCCGGCGCCAAGAGCCCGGCAAAGCCGCGCAGACGGAAAACGGTGAAAGGAAAGGCACGGGAAGAGCTGATTTCGGCGCTAACTAAGCACCACAAGTACGAGGATGGCGGCTGCCTTAACACGGATTTCATCTCCGTCAGAGAACTCGCAGGGCGAACCGGGTTATCGGTTGGGTCAGCTTCAAACTTCTTCAACCGGCAATTCAATGAAGGGAAGAAGGGTGGTGGGCATGACAAATACAAGTTGACTTGCCGAGACCCGGGCGCTCTCAGTGACGCGATCAAAGCCATGCGGGGCGAGTTTACGCCTGCTGCGATGAGCCGTTTGACACGCAAAGCCTTTGAAGCCGGTCGGCACGATCCCGCCGACGATTAGCCGAGGCGGTGTTCAATCGTTCAACATCAGATGCTGAACACTGTCGAGAATTTCTGCAAGTCGCAACTCTTGACACTTCTAGGCTTTACGGAGCAATTCTCGCACTGTTCAGCGTCTTTCTGCTGAACGCTGCGCCAACGGGTAGACGAACCGCGTGGTTCGGAACACCTGACCTGTTGGAGCAAGCGACGATGGCAAAGCAATCTGTAGATTCTCTGGCGCTCCGCCCCCGCGAAGCGGCGAAAGCCCTGGGCATTTCCCCCCGCACCCTTTGGGGACTTACGGTCCCGCGCGGCCCGATTCCCTGTCTACGGATCGGCAACGGCAAACGGCAGACCGTGCTGTACCCTGTGGCGGAACTGACGACGTGGCTGACCCAGCACGCTGATGCCGGGAAAGGGCGCGACAATGATGTTCGACACCCCCAAATCTAACCCCACATCATCACACCCCAACCAGCCCCGACCACGCGAACCCGTCCTGATCGTCGCCCACGGTGACGGCTGGCTGGCAGTGTACGCCGGCCGACATGTAGACGTCTCGATCGTGCAGCCCCCGTATGTGCCCGGCATCGCAGGCGAGCTGCTCTCGGAGGAGTGGCTGGACATGACGCTGCCCCAGCGGTACGCCGACCTACGGGAGCCGTACCTGCGGCGAGCTGCTGAGCAGTTGCGGGTAGTCCGGCCCAGCGACATCCTGCGGCGGCGGCTGTCGCTCAGTGTGCTGGCAGCATTGGGTCAGATACGGCTACAAGCCACAGAGGGCTAACATTATGGTGCCACGAATTTTCCTCGAACCGCCGAACGGAGAGGCAGAGCGGACTTTCACCGTTTGTTTGCCGGGAGGGGAGAAACGGCAATTCGCGATCAAAGTGTCCCAGCCTCGCAGCCTCGAAAAACTGGCGGGAGAAATTGCGACAGAGTTCCATCTTGCGGACCCGTTCGATGTGGAGCAGCTTTTACAGGATCGGCTCGACTCGGAAGCTGCGGACGCTGCCGATCTGCTGCCGACCGTCAACGGCAAGCTGCCGGAGCGAGTGGACCCTGATTTGGTGGGCGCCATGGCCTGGCGCCCGTTTCCGGTGGACCAGCTTCCAGTCGAGGTGAAAACCTTTGTTTGCTACATGAGCCACGCTATCGGCGTGGACGAATCCGCTGCGGCCCTGTTATCCCTGGTCGTGTGCGCCGGAGCGATCGGGGCTTCACGGAAGCTGGAACTGGACCCGGAATGGACGGTGCCTAGCTTGCTGTGGGGTGCAGTGGTTGGCCGGCAATCGTCCAAGAAATCGCCCATCCTGCAAAAGTGCCTAGAACCGCTGGAGGCGATTGAAGGTGAACTGCCGGACGACAAGCGACTAATCGTGGACGACATCACGATTCAAGAACTGGCCCCCAAGCTCGATGAGAATCCATCCGGCATCTTGGCTTACAAGGACGAGCTGCTGAACTGGTTTGTGAGCCTAGACGCCTACAACCATCGCTCTGACGGCTACTGGAACCAGATTTACAACGCGCTCACGCTGCGATACAACCGGCGCGGCGGACCGCCAGAGTCTCGGTCCATCCGAGTGCCCAATGCCTGCGTGAGTATTGCCGGTGGCATTCAACCATCGACACTCGCCGAGGTCATGGAACCCAAGTATCAGCATTCGGGACTTGCCTCGAGGTGGCTGTTCGTCATGCCGCCGAAGCGCTGGCGGAAGTATTCGCGGTCTGGCAAATCGGCATCGGGAACCGCTGGCTTCAAGCGCGTCATTCGTGACCTTTGCAATCTCAGGCCGGATTTCGAGACGGAGGCGGCGGAGTGGAGCCCCGACGGGGATGATCTCGACCAGGCGGAAGATACTCCCAGTCGCGTGCAGTTGCCGCCGCCGACCTTACTCTACTTGACCGATGAGGCGGGCCAGCTCTGGGAAGATCACGTCAACAAGGTCGAACGGGAGCTGTACGAGTCCGACGGCGATGACGATCTGCTGGAAGGAATCCGGGGAAAGTTGATTGGCACCGCGGGCCGGTTGGCTCTGGTGCTCCAGCTCGCGGACGAGCCAACCGCAAATGAGGTTTCCGCGCGCTGGCTCCAAGTCGGGATTGACCTGGCCGAGTGGTTCTACCAAGAGGCTCGGCGCGTGTGGGCGCTGGTGCGAAGTGAGCCTCAGGCAAGGTACGGGACACTGCTGAATTGGTTGTCAGTGAAGGGGGCCGTTACGGCCAGAGACGTCTCCAGGGGGCTCAGGATGTATCGCGGACCGGGCGGAAGCGAGCGAGCCGAAGTGGACCTGCGTGAACTGGTACGAGCTGGCCTGGCTACCTCCGAAAGGCGAAGTACTGGTGGGATGCCGGCGGAGGCATTCAAACCCATCGCGGCGACGAAAGTCTAGCTTTCCCCGTGATTTGGACACTTGCGTCGCCGTCGTCACCCGTAACCGTAATGGGAGAGGAACGCCCATGAGCCGGCCACCGGACAAGCTCACCCCGCCACACGACCTGCTCGCCACCGGAAAGATCGAGACTTCGGGTGGTCGCCAACGTGTCCACCTGCGATTCAATCGGATCGTACTCTCAGGCACCGCGGCGGAACTGATCCGTTCCGGCGACGGCTGGGAGCTTCGACAGGTCCAGGACGGGAAACGGACGATCAATCACGATCCCGGCAATTTGTCGGCACTGTGTTGGGAACCCTGGGAAGAGGACGACCGGCGGGAGCGGGAAGCCTCGATGAGCGAGGAGGCTCCGTGAGCTATCCTCACACTGTAACTTCGTGTCCGGTAGGGATGCTGTTTCCGCTCGCGCCGAGCCGCTTCCGAGTGAACCTTGACCTGCCGAGCTGGCTCGTTGCGATTCGGTGCGATAAGATGCAAGAGGATACGATACGCTGAAAGGAAGATTCATGGCGAGCATTTCCAAGGACAAGAAAGGCAACCGGCGGATCCTGTTCGTCGGTGCTGACGGGAACCGGCGGGCGATCTACCTGGGAAAGTCGAACCAGCGGACGGCTGAGACCTGGAAGACCCGTGTCGAGTACCTGGTGCAGGCTCAGATCACCTGCCAGGCGCTCGACGGCGAAACCGCCATCTGGGTCGCCGGACTGGAAACGCCGTCCCACGCCAAGTTGGTTGCCGTCGGGCTTGTGCCGCCGCGGGAGGAAAAGGGTGGGATCACCCTGGGCCAACTCCTGGAGAACTACTTCGCCAAGCGGACGGACGTGAAGCCGGGGACGCTCACCCACTGGCGGCAGGCGCGGCGCGGACTGCTGGACTTCTTCGGCGCCGACCGGGACATCCGCAAGATCACCAAGGCGGACGCCCGCGACTGGGAACGCTGGCTGCTGACAGGTAAAGCCCGGCTCAATGGCTATGCGGGCGTCAAGAAGTCGCAAGGACTCGCGGTCGCCACCGTGCGGAAGAGAATCGGTGACGCCAAACTGTTCTTCAATGATGCGGTGGATCGTGAACTTCTTGACCGGAATCCCTTCTCGCACCTCAAGTCCGCCATGCTCAGCAACCGCAACCGCGATCATTTCGTAAGCCAGGACGATGCCGAGAGAGTCTTGCAAGCGTGCCCCGACGTCGAATGGCGGCTGCTGTTCGCGCTGTCACGGTTTGGTGGGTTGCGTTGTCCGTCAGAGCACCTGGCGCTGACCTGGGACTGCATCGACTGGGAACGCAACCGGATGCTGGTGCGGTCGCCCAAGACGGAACATCACGAGGGTCACGCCGAACGTTGGGTGCCGCTGTTTCCGGAATTGCGACCGCACCTGGAAGCGGCGTTCGACGCGGCGTTGCCGGGCGCTACGCACGTGATCACGCGCTACCGGGATGCGAACGCGAACCTGAGAACTCAGCTATGCAGGATCGTCCGCCGAGCGGGGCTGTCACCCTGGCCCAAACTGTTCCAGAACCTGCGCGCCAGCCGAGCCACGGAGCTTGCGGCGGCGCATCCGGCTCATGTAGCCGCCGCCTGGCTGGGACATTCCCAGCTGATCGCACGCAAGCACTACTGGCAGGTGACGGACGAGGACTTCGAACGAGCCGTGCAGCGCGACGCAGAATCCGACGCGCGCCGTGCGCCAAACGCAGCGCAGCAGGATGCGCGCACTGTTTCGCAAAACCAGGCGCAAGCCTTTACAAGCCAAGCAACTTGTGCCAATCGCCGCGAATCCGTGCGAGATAGTGCACAAGTGTTCAGTGGGGATGGCAGGACTCGAACCTGCACACCTTGCGGTACTGGATCCTAAGTCCAGCGCGTCTGCCAGTTCCGCCACATCCCCAGCAATATCGATCCGCAGATGGACGACTTGCACCAGTACGAACTCAATCTAAGCGAATCGACTGGCGAGTCAATCCTGGCCCAGCCGATCGAACAACTCATCCACCGCTGCCGCTCGCCGCACGCCAGCCGCCAGCGTGCCGGCCATGATGTCGTCGGGGTGCGCGGAAGCATCCAGGTCGTCCAGCCCCAGCACATGGCCCAGCTCGTGGGCCACCACGGTGAGCAGGTCGATGCCCGTTTCGCCTGAGTTTGAGCCGCCTGAGTTCGAGCCGCCGATGGCCCAGCCCTGGCCAGCGGCGTCGTCGTCCAGCCAGATCGTGGGAGTCACGCGCGAACCGAGGCCCAACTGCGACTGCGGCAGATCCTGGATGATCACTCGCACGTCCCGCAACCGGTCGGCCGCCAACGGGTCCCGCCCAGTCCAGAATTCAATCGCCGCATCCACCAGCGGTGCCACGTCGCTGGCATTCAGCACCGACGAAAGTGTGGGCGTCAGGTCGGCCGCCGCTCCGGGTGCTTCGACCGCTCCCGCCGTTTCGAGCCTTAGAGGGCTCAGCCGCTCCACGCGCACCGCGTCGATGATCACATTGCCGTTGGCTCCCACGTCCGAGACGCCGACCAGCAGCGTCCCGCCGGCGAAGGCATAGCTGCTGTTGAGGTCCGCGAAGTAGACGCCCGATGGAGGATCCTGAACCACCGTTCCCGCCGGAGTGGAGGAGGGGTTCGACGGCGGCAGCTTTTGATTGATGGCCACCGGAGCGCCGTTGATCGTGTACGGCGCATTGCTGGCCCGGTTCGAGAACGCAGTCCAGGTGGCCGAGATGCGGTAGGTTCCGGACGGCAGGCCCGCGAACGTGTAGCTGGCCGACTGGACCGCTCCGCCCAGCACGGCCTCCCGCACGTCGTTCTGGTAGCCTTGCGCCCAGACCTGCATGTTGGCCGAGTCGCTGTAGCCCACCGCGTCGCCGTCGTCGATAATCAGCGCGCCGACCACCTGGCCGAGGACGCTGAAACTGAACGGCCCCTCATCCACATCGTTGTTGCCGAACGACACGTTGCCCGTCTTGCTGCCCGTGGTGGCCGTGTTGATCGCCACCGCGAACTGCACGGACGCCCCCGGCGCGAGCACCTGGTTGGGCATGAAGTTCGGATAGGTGGACGTATCGAGCGTGAAACCGCCGCTGACCATGATCGGTTGCAGCACCAGGTTCTCGACGCCGACGTTGTTGACCGTAATGACCCGCGTCCCGTTGGTCGCTCCCGCCAGCACGGTGCCGAAGTTGAAGCTGCCCGTGCCGTCCGCGATTTCGGTCATGCCGGCCAGAACTTGAATCTCTGGCCCCACCACGCGATCGATCCGCACGGCATCCGCGATCACGTTGCCGGTGGTGCTGCCGGACAGCGTGACGACCAGCGAGCTGCCGGACGCGGTGAACGTGCCCAGGCGTTCCCAGGCCGCGCCCGAATCGGTGAAGTCGTTAGGCGACACGCGCTGATTGATCGGAACGGTCGCTGGCTGAGTCACACCCGACACGCTGTAGGGAGCGTTCGTCGCGCGATTGGTAAACGCGGTCCAGGTGGCCGAAACCTGATAGACCGCTCCGGCCGTCACATCAAACGTATAAGCGGCCGTTTCGACGGCGCCGCCCGCCAGCGCCTCGCGCACGTCGTTCTTGTAGCCCTGGCCGTTCCATAACTGCCAGTTGCCCGAATCGCCGTAGCCGGGCGGGCCCGGTGGGTCGTCGTTGTCGATAATCGTGAACGCCGACTCCACCACGCCGCTGATCGTGAAGTCGTACGGCGACTCGGTCGGATCGCCGTGGCCGAACGAAATCGTGCCGCCGAACGACCCCTTGGCCGCGGCGTTCAACTGCACGCTGAACGTCGTGGCCTGGCCGGGCGCCAGCGTGCTGCTGCCGAAGCCCGTACCCACCAGGTCGAAGCCCGCGATGCCCGCCAGCGAAAGCTGCAGCGAGGCGTTGTCCAGCGTCAGCGGCGCCGTCCCCATGTTGACCACGTTAAAGGTCCGCACGACCGGCGATCCCACGGCCGTCGAGAGCGTCACCAGGCCCGTATTGTCCGGAACCGAAACCGGTCCGTCGCTGACCAGAATCGCCGGACCGCGCGTCGGCAGTTCCTCCAGGCGAATGGCGTCGGCGATCACGTTGCCGTTGGCGTTGTCGCCAAGCGTCACCGTCAGCGTGCTGCCAGTGGTCCGCACGACGGCCAGAGTTTCCCAGGGCACGCCCGTGTCCTCGAAGTCGTTCGGATTGGAGCGCTGGTCCACTCGGAACACGACATCTTCGCCCCCCGCGATCCCCGCGATCGTGTACGGCGCGTTGCTGGCGCGGTTGGGATACCCGGTCCAAGTGGCCGCCACCCGATAAGTCGTGTCGGGCGTGACGTCGAACGTCCAGGTGGCCGTGTGACCCGCGCCGGGCAGCGACTGCCGCACGTCGCCCTGGTAGCCCTGGCCGGCAAACACCTGGAACCCCGTGTCCTGGTATCCGGGGGGGCCGGGCGGATCGCCATCGTCGATGATCGTGACCGCGGCCTGCACGTTGCCCGCCAACAGCAGTTCGAACGGATTCTCGTTGCTGTCGTTGTTACCCAGCCGCAAGTCGCCGAGGAACTGATCGACATACGGAGGCGCGAAGCGGACCTCGAACGTGGTTTCGTCCAGGTTCGTCGCGGCGCCGTCGAACGGGGCCAGTGTCGTGGTTCCCAGCGGCGAAGCCAGTTCGAAATACACCGGCAGCCGCAGCGCGCCGAGCTCCAGCGGCGACGTTCCCAGGTTGCGCACCGTGAACGTCTCGGTCGCCGTGGATCCCGCGGCCACCGCGCCGAAATCGAACGTGCCGCCCGTCAGCAGTTCGTTGCCCAGCGAGTCGGTCAACGAGATTTCCGGCTGCTCCGGCAGCGGTTCGATGCGGATCGCGTCGGCCACCACGTCGCCGTTGGCGTCGTTGCTGACGCGGACCGTGAGCGTGCCGCTGGTGATCCGCACGACGTCCAGATCCCGCCACAGCGAGCCGCTGTCGGCAAACGAATCGGGCGCCACCTGCTGGTTCACTCGATGCGTTCCCAGCGGCGTGCCGGCAACCGTCCCATCGAAGATCGCGTACGGCGTGTTGGTCGCTCGCGTGTAGTACGTCGACCAGGTGGCCGAGACGCGGTACAACCCGGGCGGCACGGCGAAGGTATACGTCGCGGTGCGCGAGCCGTCGCCGCCCGTGGCGCCCTGCACGCTGCCGCTCCGACCCTGCCCGGTGTACGTCGTCAGGCCGGAGGACGTGTAACCGGGCGCCCCGTCCGAATTGTCGATGATCGTCCCCGCGGCCAGGATGCTGCCGGTCAGCCTGACCAGAAACGGATTGGCGCTCAGGTCGTCGGCCGGTATTTCCAGCAGTCCGTCGTACGCACCCGCGGCGGCTCGCGAGAACGCCACCACGAAGTCGGCCGACTGGCCAACGGGAATCGAAGAGGGATACACGCCGACCAGCGAGAAACCGACTGGCAGCGTCGGCGCGCCCAGCGCCATGCTGCGCGTGCCCAGGTTGCGGATCGTGAACGTCCGCGTGACCGTGCCGCCCATGGTATCGACGGTCGCGGCGCCGAAATCCACGCGGCTCGCGCCGCTCTGCAGCACCTGCCCGCCTTGTTCCAGTTCGATCAACGGATCGTCGATCGGCTGCAACCGCATGGCGTCGGCGATCACCAGTCCATTCGCCTGGTTGGATAACGTGACGGTCAGCGTGGTGCCGGTGACCGTGACGATGCCCAGATCTTCGAACAGCGTGCCGTTGGCCCGCAGATCGTCCGGCTGCAATTGCTGATTGACCAGCACCGTCAGACTGCCGTCGCTGTCGTTGGGTGGGTCGAGTCCCATATCGTCGATGCCGCTCAGCGTAAACGGCGAGTTGGTTGCCCGATTCGGCGCGGGCGACCAGGTGGCCGACACGCGATACGGTCTGCCGGGCGCCAGGTCTTCAAACGTCCAGGTGGCCATCTCGGTGGCCGCCAGCGGGTTGCCCGACGCGAAGTGCACGCGTCGCTGGAAACCCTCCTCGGCGGACAACCCCGTGCCCGTCGCGCCAAACCCGGCCGTGGCCGCAAAGCCGGTGGCGTCCTGGTCGTCGATGATCCGCGACGATAGGATCTCGCCCGTCACGAAGAAGCTGAACGGGTTCTCGTCCGGATCGTTGTCGGCAAACGAAACTTGCCCCTGGAACGCGCCGGGGAAGCCGCCTTCCATCCTGAGGACAAACGAGGTGGGCGCCGTGGCGGTCAACTGGCCCGTCGGCGTCTGGCCGTCGAATTCGACCAGGCTGAAGCCGGGCGGCAGTTGCACGGGTTCGCTGATCGTCAGCGGATCGGTGCCGGCGTTGGTCACGGTGAAGGTCTTGAGCACCGGCAAGTCGGGAAACACGCCGCCGAAGTCGACAGTCCCGCCCAGCGGCAGCGGCTGGCCATCCACCTGGACCACGATGTCGGGCGAGTCGGGGAACAGGCGTTCGATGCGCACCGCGTCGGCCAGCACGAACCGGTCGGGCTGCCCGGCCGTGTCCAGCAGATTCACAATCAGCGTGCCGCCGGTCAGTTCGTAGGGACCGCCCAGGTCGATCCAGTGGCGTCCGGAATCCGCGAAGCCGCCCAGGGCCTGCGGCGACAGCGTCTGGTTGATCGCAGCCGATCCGATCAGCCCGCCGCTGTTGAGCACTCGGAACGGAGCCATCGTCGAGCCGCCGACCTGCGCGTCGTAAGAAGTCGAGACTCGATAGATGCCGTCGGGCAGCCCGCCAAAGGTCCACACGGCCCGAGCGCCGTTGCCTCCGGCGGGCGCGTAGCGGTCGTCGCCCTGGAAGCCCGGCCCATTGGGTCCTTGCCAGACGCCGACCAGCGAGAAGTCGGGATCGCCGTCGTCGATGATCCGCTGCGTGCTGACCAGGCCGTCCAGCGCGAAGCGGTAGGGCGAGACGTCCATGGCTGGATCGCCGGTCGGCATCCCAGCGCCCGGCTTGCGCGGGACGCTGGTCGACATGTCGTTGCTGACAATCTCGACCTGTGCCGGAAACGGGCCAAAGCCCTCGGCGGCCGAGGCCCGCAGCGTGACGGTGAAGGCCAGCGTTTCACCCGGTGGAATCACCACGGGAAAAGCCGAAGGGCCGGGTTGCAGCGCGTAGTTGCCCGCGCCCTCGCCGGTCAGGTTGATTTCGTCCACCTCCAGGTCCTGGTCACCCTGGTTGTGGATCACGAACGTGCGCGACAGCGGCGCGCCCATCGTGGTGACCATCGGGACGATTGTGATGTCGTTCAAGATCGCCTGCTGAGTGACGTTCTGGAGCACCCGCAGCGAAGGGCCGTGGGCGACGTATTCAATCCGCACGGCGTCGGCCATCACCTGCCCGTTGGCCAGGTCGCTGAGTTGCACGACCAGCGAATGGTTCTGGCTGGGGAAGATGCCCAGGTCCTGCCAATAGACGCCCTGGTCCAGGAAGTCGCGGGCCGGCACGCGCTGGTCGATGCCGCGGCTGGCCAGCAGGAAATTGTCGTCCCGGACGGAGAAAGGTGCGTTCGTGGCCAGCGTGCCGTCGATTGGATGCGAAGGTTGCGCGGGCCAGGTGACCGACACGCGGTAATTCCCGGGAGTCACTCCTTCAAAGGTCCAGGTGGCCGTGTTCGGTCCCGGTGGTGTCTGCGGCTGATGGTAGCGGTAGTCTCCGCCGAAGCCGATTCCAGCGACCGGATTCCAGTTGGCCAGCGGGCTGATGTTCGCCACGGCGGTCGTGGGCAGTTCGAAATACGTGTCGTCGCCGTCATCGAGAATCCGCGGAGCCTGGTCGAATACGCACAGCGTTTCGATACTCTGGTAGGTTACCGTGCCGATGCCCAAGGCCGTCAGCGAGAAGCCCGTATCGAGCACGACCTGGCCCTGGCCGTCGAAGTACAGCTTGTCGCCGGGCGGCACGGCCGCGTCGCCGACAACTGGCGGGTTGCCGTTAACGTTGCGGGCCACCGGCGGACCGTTTTCGGGGATGTCGCCGCCGGTGGTCAGGGCCCTGATCCAGAACGTGTCGTTAAAGTAGCTGCCGATCACGCTCTCGAACGGACTCGGAGTATCCAGCGACTGCCCGAAGGCGCCGATCCGCACCAGCGAGAGCCGGTCGTCGATCGCCGGATCCTGCGGAAGATGTTGCGGCACGTCATCGCTGATCGGCAGCCGAGCGTCGGGACCGGCCTGGCTGAACGCCGCATCCGTGTAGCTCAACAAGTCCATGTCGATCATGATCCCGCACAGGTCGGTCGCCGTGGCCGGCGTCAGGCAGTCCGAGCGGATCATGGCGTAAGTGAAGTCGATCGTGTCATTGCCGCGGATGTCCGACAGATAGTCGCGGCTGCCGGAGCCGAACGCTTCGTTGCCCGGCGTCAGGCGGAACGTATCGTCGCCCGGCCCGCCATCCAGTTCGTCATCGGATGGTCCGTCGTACAGGAAGTCGTTGCCCGCCGGGTCGTCGTCGTTGCCGCTGTCGCCAAAAATATTGTCGTTGCCGCCAAACATGGGCTGGGGTGTGTAGACGGCGTTGAGACCGGGCGGCATTCCCAGCACGACGAAATCAAAGCGGCCGTTGTCACCCAGCACGTGGTCGTGGCCCTCGTTGCCGAACAGCGTGTCGTCGCCTTGGCCGCCCAGGACGAAGTCGTCGCCCGGTCCGCCCAGCAGGCGATCGTTGTCGCCGACGTTCTCGTTGACCGTTTCGAAGGTCGCCAGTTCCACCGTCGTCGTGACCAGCAAAGCGCCTGGCACGGGGATCAGCACGGCGTGGTCGCCGAACAGGCGGTCGTTGCCGTCCTGGCCCTCCAGCAGATCCTGACCGGCGGGATGCGTGGTGATGATCGAGGTGACTCGCGTCCTCAGGTTCACTTCGAAACCCGAATCGCCCAGGATGTTGTCGGTGCCGCCCTGTCCCTGGATCATGTCGTCGCCGGCCGAGCCCGCCAGGTTGTCGCCGGCCTGGCTGCCCAGGATGATATCGTGGCCTTCGTTGCCGTCGACCATGATCGTCTGGCTGGCGGCCGAGGCGTCGATCAGGTCGTCGTCCGGCGTGCCGGTCCCGGTGTAGTCGCCATAGATCACCAGCGGCGACTGGGCTCCCCCGCCTCCCGTCACCGTCAGTTGATCCGCTCCGCCACCGCCGTGCACGGCCGAGATCGTCGTGTTGCCGCCTGGCTGCGGCGTTGCGGTGCCGCTAACCAGGAACATATCGGCGGCCTGGCCCAGCAGGATATCGATCGCCTCCAGCGTCGAGTACGTGATGCCGTCGGGTCCCATGTTCAGGCCCGTGATCGAGGTGCCAGTGAGCGTTCCGGATCGGCTGCTGGTCTGGCCCGTGTTGACGACGTTCAGCGTGTCGTAATCGGCCCCGCCATCGACGCGCAAGACGCCCTGGATGCAGTCGACCGTGTCGGTGATTTGCAGGCAGGCGTTGCCGGCCAGCGGCAGCGCGGGCAGCTTGCTGACGTTGATTGTGTCGTCGCCCGCGTTGCCGAACACCTGGGAATCAGTGGTGGAGTTGGTGCTGTCAACGTCCAGCGTGTCACCGGCTTGGCCCATCGTCAGCAGCAGCACTTCGATCTGCGTGTAGTGTACGCCGTCGGTCATCTGGAACCCGGTCAGCGTATCGAAGGTCAGCACGCCCATGTCCGGGTTTGAGTCGCCGCTGTCGTCGGCCGTCCAAGTATCGTCGCCCGCTCCGCCGTCAATCGTCAGCAGGTTCAGCACGGCGTGCAGCACGCCGCCCGTGTTGGTGGGGATGGGCGGGGCCATGCTGACATCGACCGCCGCGCTGCTGCCAACCTGAATCAGGTCGTCGTCGCCAAATGTCTGGACAGTGGTACCTGTACCTGAGGTGACATTGGTCAGGCTGACGATGTCCGCGTCGCTGCCGCCGGTGATCAGGGCCACCGATAACAGTTCGATCGGATCGGTAATCGAGCCGCCGAGGTTGCCGGTGATCTGGCCGCGCAGGTCGATCACCGTGCCGACGCCCGGATCGGCATTGCCGAAGTCGCCCGCGATCGTCACGGTGGTGCCCGCTTCGATTCGGCTGGAACCGGGCGGCGAAAGGGCATTGCCTTGCATCAGCACGTTGTCGCCGACTTGCAGCGTGACCGTGGTGGCGGCGCCAATCAGCGAACCGTCGGGCATCACGGCCGAGCTGTCCAGCAGGATCAGATCCTCGCCGGCGGCCAGCGTATCCGGAACCGTCAGGCGGACGCTGTCGGCGGTCGACACGATCGTGCCAACTCGCATCGACCGGTTCGAACCCACTGGCACGGCGACCTCGGTCATATCGATCGAACCGTTGGTGTGCATCGACAGCACGCCGCCGGTGGTCATCGGCAGGTTCAGGTCGCTGACCAGGTTCACGTTGCCCAGCACGTGCACCAGTACGTCGCCCAAGGTGCAACCGCCCAGTTGGCAGCCGTCGATCAGGATGTCGCCGGCCGCCTGCACTCGCCGCGTGTCGCTGGCGGCGTTCCAGGTAAACGTTCCGGTGAAGGTGTACGTGGTCTCGATCGGCGTGTTGCCGCCGCCAAAGATGCCCAGGTCGGAGGCGGGGGGCGGGGGATCGCCGGAGCTGGGCGGCCAGTGTGTTTCGACCGTGCTGGTGCGCGGCGGCGACGGGTTGTCGGCGAATTGCGGCGAGGCGATGGCGGGATAGAAACCGCTGTTATGGTTGAAGCAACTGTTGTTGTTCGAGTCGGTGCAGCCACTCTTGGGCTGCAGGCCGACGTTGCTGCTCTCGAACACCCGCACGCCCTCGGCGGCGGCCGAGATCATGGTTTGCAGCAGCCCCTGGGCCAGCACAAGCTGGACGTCGCCGCCGGCCGTGATCCGATCCAGATTCGGCTCGAAACTGCTGACGCCCGTTTCGCGCAGGAGGCCCTGAACGTTCAGGGCCACATCCTGCCCCGCGTCGGCGACCAGGCTGGTCGGTCGTCCGGCGCTTTGCACCAGTTCGACCACCAGCGGCGCGCCGCCAATCTGTCCCAGGTTGCCCAGCGGGGCCTCGAAGATCGCGACGTTGGTCCGCACAACGCCGGCGGGTGAACCGGGCGGGCCGGTCACGATGTCGCCGCTGGCGTTGCTTACCGTGGTCGTGCCGATCGGGTTGTCGATCAAGCCATCGAGCGACAGCAGCGGGCCGGCGGTGGGGTGCGTATTCTCGATCTCGATCTGGGTCGGCGACAGGTCATTGACCACGTCGAACGAAAAGCCCGCGTCGTTCTGGACGTCGATCGAAACTTCCTTGTCGGTGGGCGAGGGCGCGAAGTACACGCGGATGTCGTTGATCGTCATGTCGCGGTCCGAAGCGTTCGACAGCAGGATCGTGTCCAGCGTCCGATTGAAGTCGAACTCGCCCTGGCTGCCCGTGATCGTGCCGACCGGCGGAATCACGTCGTCCATTTCCGCCAGCCGGTTGGCCGCGAACGACGCCATGCCGCCCATGTCGTTGATGATGTCGTCGACGATGATGGTTGTACCCGACGGAACCACATCGCCCTGGTGGATCGTATCGCCGTTCAGCGTGACGTCGTCCAGCGTGACCACGAGGCCGGTGGAGTCCACGACCAGCGTGGGATCGGGGTTGGTGGGCAGGCGGACGGTCGCATTCCAACTGATGTTCCGGTTGGCATTGTAGTGGCCGTCGCGGTCGTGGCTGCCGAAGACCAGGAAGCCGCCACCGTGCTGTTCGTCCCGGCGATATTGCGTGATATGCTGGTTCGACTGCACGTCCAGGTCGGCCGTGGTGATGATCGCGCCGCTGCCTGCGGTGATCTGCGACGTGCTCTGGTAGTCGGTATTGGCCGTCGAATCGTCGGCGCCCGCGCCGCAGTCGCAGCGCGAGTTGGAGTGGCTGAGCAGGTCGATGTTGTCGTGCGTGGCCAGCAGCGTCACGTCGGGTGCGGCGAGCATCGAGCCGCTGTTGAGGATCACCGACGCGTCGTCGCTGATTTCGAGGTTGGCTTTCGCCTGCGAGTTGCCGCCCACGCCGCTGCCTTTGGCCGTGGCGGTGGAGCGGCCGTACATGCTGGTGACGCCCGCCGTCAAGTCGATCGCGGTGGCGTCGAGAATGGCGTTCGAACCGACGTTGGTGCGAGTGAACGCGCCACCATGCTTGCCGATAAACACGCCCAGGCTGCCGCTGTTGTTGGCGCTGGCCCCGCTGCCGGCGCCGGAACCGTTGGCCGAGGCGTTGGCTTGCGCGTTGACGTCGCTGTGCGAAGTGGCACTCAAGGTGCCGCCGGCCGTCAGCATGGCGTCGCCGATGTTGATCTGTGACGAGTAGTCCACCTTGGCGGTCGACTCGGCGGACGGAACGGCGGCGAAGGCGCCTTCGTCGGTCGAGGAGTCGACGGTGGCAAACTGGCTGGCGGTCGTGGCCAGGCCGAGTTTGTTCAGTGCCTGGAGACTGGCGGTGTCGCTGATCGTCAGCAGCGCGCTGTTGTTGACCGACACCTGGGACTCGGAGCCCTTGACCGACACAAAGCCGCCGCCGGTGTTGGCCGAAGATCCGCCCACGTTGCCGGCCGAACTGACGGCGATGGCGACGTTCAAACCGGCCAGCAGGGCTCCGCCGCCGATGGTGACCGACGTGTGGGGCGTCGAGTTGGCCGTCGTGTTGGCCGTGTCGACGTCGATCACTCCGCCGCCGCCGCTGCTGACCGACGCCGTGGCGATCCCGTCGTTGGACGAAGCGGAACTGACCGACTGAGCGCCGCCGATGCCGTCCAGTTGCTGCTCACCGGACGAAGGCGCAATGTCCAACACCAGGAACTGGGTGCCGTTGCCGGTGGATGTGAGGTCGATTCCCGTGGTTCCCAACAGATTGCGGGTTCCCGTCAGCACGTGCATCGGATCGGCCGGGTCGGTCGGAGCCAGCATGATCAGGTTCGTGTTGCCCAGGGCGTCGGCCAGCGTCGGAGCCAACTGGAACGTATTCGGCATGGCGTTGGCCACGTAGTACGTCTGTTGCGAAACGAGCGGCGAGATCGGCTGATCCTCGACTTTCAACAGCGTGTGCTGCACGGTCGAGTCGCTCATGCTGCCCTGCGTCAGCGCGATCGCCATCGTCGGTGTGGCGGTCTCGGCCAGTTGCAACTCGCCGGACTTCATCGGATCGATCAGCAGCACATAACGGTTGCCGCTGGTCAATCCGCCGATCGGCTTCGACGGATCGCTGCTGGTATAGATCACCGTGTCTCCGACCAGGAAGCCCTGCTCCAGCATCACCGGTTCGCCGAGGAAGATGTTTTCGAACATATCGTCGTGCGTGAAGCCCGTGATCTGCATGCCGTCATAGATCGGTTCGACGTCGACCTGCTGGTTGCTGAACGTGGCCGGCGCGGCGGCGACATAGGTGACGGGCTGGCCGGTCAAGAAGCCGTGGCCCATGCTGGTGATCGTGTCCATCATGATGTCCGTGCCCGCGAAGCTGATGGGCGGTTCGGGCAGGTTTCCCGGATCGGTCAGCCGGATCGTCGTGGCGTTGACGACCTCGACGCGATACGTGGTGCCGTCGGTCAGTCCACCAACGGGCGTTCCCATTCCGGCGCTGTAGACCACCAGGTCGCCGGTTTCCAGGTTATGCGGGCCGGGAAAGGTAATCGTATCGTTGGTCGTATTGACCGCGGTCATGCCGGCCTGGAAGGAATCGCCGAGTTGCAGGGTGTTGTCATCGATCACGACAACGCCATAGGCGCGGCCGTCATGTATACCGGGAATCGCCGGGTTGCCCAGCGTGTCGTAGGTCACCGTGGCTCCAGTTTGCAGGCCGTGGGCCTTGCTGAAGACAATCGTGTTGTTGGTGCCGTTGACATCGGTCGCGGCGTCAAACTTGCCGTCCGACAAATCGGTGGGCTGGCCGTGCGTGGCGGTGACGCTGATCGTCTGGTCGCTGTGGATGCTGGCGCCTGTCGCGATGCTGGCGGCGACTTGCGGGTTGACCGTGACCGTGGCCCCGTAGTCCGTGACGTCGACCGCGCCGCCACTGCTGCCGCGGATCGTGCCGTCGGCGTCGGTGAACGATTCGGCCAGGACCGTCACATTGCTGCTGGCCCGGATCGCGGCGTCGACCGTGGCGGTGACGGTGGGCAGCGAGTTGGAGTGCACGGACGAATTGTCCACGTTCACGACGCCGCCGCTGGACTGGTTCAGGTCGCCGCTGGCCACGTCGGACGCCTGGGCGGTCAGATTGACGTTCACCGCGCCGGGCGTGTCGGGCATGGCGCCCAGGATGCTGCCCAGGACGCTGGCGATGGTGGTCCCGCTGGCCGAGGTCTGGATCTGGCCGGACGAGTAGCTGATCGCCGCCCCGCCGTTGTTGTCCATCGTGCCATCGGCCTGGTTGCTGGAGAGCGCCAAGATAGACACGTCGCCGGCGGGTGCGGAAAGACTGCCGCCGGAGGCGAGGGAGGCATCGACTGCCGCGCTGGCGGTCGCGGTCACCGTTGTGCTGGCCACGGAAACCGCCAGTGAATCGACGGAGATGGACGAACTGACCTGGGCCTTGTTGCTGTCCAGAAACGCGTTCATGGTGGGATCGTAGTTGTGACCGGCTCGCACCAGGATCGTCCCGCCGCTGGAAGTGACCGAACCGCCAGACTCCACCTGGCTCTCGATGCTCGGCTGCACCGTGGCGGTCGCCGGCATTTTCCCCACCGAAACGCCCGCCGAAACGGCATAGCCGCTCGTTTCGGCCTGCGCCTGGGTGTCGACCAGCGACTGGATCGTCACGTCGCCACCGGCGGTCACCTGGCCGCCGACGGCCGACTCGGCCAGCGTTTGACCGGTCTGTCCCACCGTGGCGCCGGCGTTCGTGCCATCGCCGGCAAAGATGCCGCTGAACAGCAACGAGAACCCGTTCGCTTCGCCCGTCGCCATCGCCTCGGCGGTTCCATAGGTCAAGACGGAAACACTGCCCATGGCCTGCACGGTTCCGTCGATCCGCGTGCTGGTCGTGCCGATCGACTGGGCCGAGACGATCGTGGTTCCCACGCCCGCGCCGCCTCCCACGGCCGTCGAATCCGCCTCGGCCGAAGCCGACTCGTAGAAGCTGCTCGCCAGTTGCACGTGGCCCGTGGCGTCCACGCTGGCCTGTTCGTACACCCGCGTGTTGATCGTCGGGCTGACCAGCGCCGTGGCATTCACGCCGGCGGCCGAGGCAATCAACGCGCCGGTGCCCGCCGTGCCGGACGACGTGGCATCCTTGCCGACATTCGGCAGGCCGGTTGATGGATCGATGTTCAGCGCGGATTGCAGCAGGACGTCTTGAGCTGAAACGCTGGCGTTCTGGCCGATCCAGGCGCCGATCGTCGGGTTCAGCGTGGTCGTGATCCCCAGTCCGCCGCCGGACAATCCGCCACTGACGGCCACACCAAAGCCCGTACCAGTGACGTCGGCGGTGACGCCGGCTTCGATCACCACGTCGCCCATCGAGCTGGCCTCGACCTGCGAGTTCTGACCTATGTAGGCGCGAACCGTGGGGGTCACCGTGGCCGTGACCACGCCGCCCACACCATTGGCCAGGATGCCGATCGACGTCAGGTCCGTGGTGGCATCGACCGTGGTCACGAGCGAGGCGTTAAGCTGCACGCCGGCGGACCCGACCTGAACGACCGCCGGAGAGGCGCCGGGCATGCTGCCATCGGCCGGTCCGATGTAGGCGTCCACGACGCTCAGGTCCTCGGCCGTCTGCTGAGCGCCCTCGCCGCCCAGCGCGCTGATGTCGCCGTTGAGCGTGGAGCTGGAGGCATCGTTGCTGCCGCTGGCCTCGACCACCAGGCCCAGACCGCCGACGTGGCTCGCCTCGCCGACATAGGCCCGCGTGGTCCGCTGCAGCGACGTTTCGGACAACAGCACGCCGACCACCGCCACACCAACGCCGATGCCGTACGAGTCGGCGTCGGAATCCAGCTCGGACGAGGCCGAAAGAATCACCTGGCCGGCCGGCGCCATCAACTGCGCGCTGTTGGCATACGCCTCGACCACGCTGGTGTCGGTGGTGGAGGAGTCGCCGCCGAACCCGGCGCCGCCGATGCTGAGCGAGATCGAGGTGGCGACGGCCGTCGAGGTGCTGGTGGCCGATGTTTCGGCCGTGACGCTCAAGTCGCCGCCGTCGGCCGTGGCCGAGGCGTTGCTGACGTGGGCCGAGACCTGGTTGTCGAGCGTCGTGGTGGTGTTCGACACGCCGATCGAAGCGCCGACGATGGCGAACGAGAGGGCTCCCGATCCCACGTCGGCGTCCAGGCTGGCATGGTCCGACGCGCTGATCGCCAGGCTGCCGTCGGCGGTGACCTGGCCACCGCTGGTCACCGCGGCTTCAACCGTGTTGGCCACCGTGTTGTCGCTGCTGGCTCCCACGCCGCTGACGGCGGCGGCGGCCAGCGACACCGATACGCTGACGCTGGCCGCCACGGCCAGGGCGTCGATCGACGGCGTCGATGTGGCGCTGATGGTCACGTCGCCGCCGCTGGTCGTGGTGAGCGTGGCGTTATCGACATGTGCCTGGACCGTGTTTTGGATCGTGTTGGTAGCCAGGGCGGCCGAGATGCCGAGCGAACCGGAGAATCCGGCCGAACCGCTGATCGCCAAACTGCCGGCCACGGCGTTGTTGGTGATGCTGCTGGTGTCCGTGGCCGAGACGATCGCGTCGCCCGCGGCGGAGGCTTGCGCCGTGTTCTGGATGGCCGCCACGACGTCGCTCATCACCAGGTTCGTGGCGCTGGCGCCCGCTCCCGTCCCGGCGAACGCACCGCCGCCGCTGACCGACACCGCGGCCGCTCCGCCAAAGGCCAGGGCGTCGATCGTGGCGGTCGAACTGGCCTGCACGTTCAGTCCGCTGCCGGCCATGACGGTCGAGTGGTCGATCAGCGCGGACAGGGCATGTTGCCCGCCGCCGATCGAGTTGCCGGCGGTCGACGCGCCGATCGACAAGGAGGCCGTCGCCGTGCCGCCGCCTGAGATGGTCGCGGCCACGCCGCCCGCGTCGGCCGTGATCGAGCCCGTGTCGCTGGAAGTGACGTGGACTGAGCCATCGGCATCAACCATGGCGGAATTGCGGATCGCGGCGGTCACGTCGTTATCGATGACGTTGGTCGAACCCGCTCCGGCGCCGGCCAGCGAGATGCCGCCGCCACCGCCGCCGGTCAGTGCGGCCGAGATGCCCAGGGCCAGCGTATCGATCGTGGAGGAACTGGTCGTGCCCACGGACACGTTGCCGGCCGCCGTGACGTTGGCTCCGTCGACCAATGCCTGGATCGTGTTGCCGACCGTGTTGGTGACCAGCGCCGCTCCCACGGTCACGCCAAAGCCGCCGACCGAGCCGCCGGATATGGCCAGCACGCCGGCGCCCGCGTTGGCGTCGATCGACGTGGTTTCCGTCGCCTGCACCGAGACGTTTCCACCAGCGGTCGTGGTCACGCTGCCGCCAAGGATCCGGGCCAGCGTGGTGTTGGCGATATCGTTCTGGGACGAAGCCCCCGCGCCCGCGCCGGCGACTCCGCCGGTTCCGCCGCCAGCGCCCGATAACGCTCCGACCGCCGTGGTGGATTCGATTGAACTGGCGTCGGTCGCCTGGATCTGTACGCTGCCGCCGATCATTGCCGTGGTGCTTTCGACGCTGGCTCGCGTCGTGTTCTTGATCCCGTTAACGGCGACCGACGCTCCGACACCGACCGAGACGCCGCCTTCGCCGCCGCCCGCCGCGGCCAGCGCGCCGGCCCCGGCGTCGGCCGTGATCATCGACGTGTCGCTGGCGGCCACGTTCAGCGACGTGCCGGACACGTGGGAGGAAGAGACAATCGACGCCTCGACGGTCGTTTCCAGCGTGTTGCCCGAACCGGCTCCGGCGCCGGCAAACGCCACGCCCGCCGTCTCGACGCCGCCGCCGAGCGCTCCGCCGACGCCGATCGTAAGCACGTCGATCGTTTCGCCGGCCGAAGCCGTCACGCTGACTGGACCGGCGGACGTGACTTGCGAGCCATTGATCGTGGTTTGAATCGTGTTTTCAATCTCGTTGGTCGCCGCCGCGGCGCCAAAGGCGAAGGCCAGTCCGGAGTTGGCCCCGACCGCGGCGCTCAGCGCGCCGGCTCCCGCGTTGGCGTCGATCGTCGACGTGTCCGTCGTGGCCAGCGACACCTGACCGCCGGCGGTCGTCGTGACATGGCTGTTGTTTTGAATGGCCGCCAGGACCGAGTTGGCGATCGAGTTGCCCGAACCGGCTCCCGCGCCGCCAAAGGCCAGGGCCGACTGGCCTCCGCCCAGCGACACAGTCAACTCGCCGACAGCGGTTGTGGTTTCGATGTGCGAGGTTTCGACGGCGCCGAGCGTCACATGGCCGCCGACGTCGGCCGTGGTGCTGTCCAGGATCGCGTGGACCATGTTGGCGATTCCGTTGGTGGCGACCGCCGCGCCGAAGCCGATCGAAAAGCCATTCGATCCCGCGCTGAACGACGCGGCCGCCGCTCCGGCGCCCGCGTCGGCGGTGATCGCCGAGTCGTCGGTGGCCGTCACGTCCAGCTTGTCCAGCGTGAGGTTGCCGCCGGTGACGCTGGTCTGGATCGTGCGGGCGATGGTGTTGCCCGAACCGGCCCCGGCCGCGGCGAAGGTCACCTGGTTGAAGTCGCCGCCGGCCAGCACGGCGCCGATGCCGATGGAAAGCGCGTCGATCGTCGACGTGGATGTCGCCTCGAGCGCCAAGTCACCGGCGTGCAGCGTGGAACTGGTAATGGTCGCTTGCGTGCCGCCGCTCAGGTCGTTCACCGCGGCCGCGGCGCCGATGTCGACGCCATAGTTCGAACCTTGGCCGCTGAGCACAATGTCCAAGGCCACGCCGCCCGCGTTGGAGTCGATGTCGGCCGCGTCGGTGGCGACGAGCATCACGTCGCCGGCGTTCAGCACCTGGCTGCCGCCGATGCTGGCCGCCACGTCCACCTGAATCGTGTTGCCCGATCCCGCGCCGGCGCCGCTGATTGCCAGGCCCGTGCCCCCGCTGGCACCGCCGGCCAGCGAACCGGCCCAGGTCACGGCTTGAATCGACGGTTCGCCGGTCGCGGTCAGCTCGGTCGAACCCACCGGCGTGACGGTGGAGTTCTGCAGGTACGCGTTGACCGTGGAGTGGATGTTGTTGATGGCGGCCGACACGCCAAATGCCACCGCTCCGCCAAATCCCATCTGGGACCGCGAGATGGCGATCGCCACGCCGCCGCCGTCGCCCGAGACGCGCGACTTGTCGTCGGCCGTCAGACCCAGTTCGGCCGTGGTGCTGAGTGTTACCTGGTCCAGATAGGCCTCGACCGAGCTGGTGACTTCGTTCCAGGAGAACGAACCGGCGATCGTCACGGCGCTCTTGGCCAGCGCGCCTGCCAGACCCGCGGAGACGGCCAGCGAGTCGGTGTCGTTGGTGGCGTCGAGCGTCACGTCGCCCGTGGCCGTGATCTGGGCGGCCGCGATGAATGCTTCCGTGGTCAGCGTCAGGTCGTTGTAGCTGAACGAACCGGCCACCGCTCCGCCGATCGTGCCGTCGGGCTTGGCGGCGAAGGTGGCCGCGCCGGTGATCGCGCGCACGGTCGAAGCGTTATTGGCATTCATCTCCACCGCGCCGCTGCCGATCGTGCCTTGATCGTTAATGTATGCCTGCGTGGTGTCGCTGATCGTATTGATGGCCGCGTCGCCGGCCAGGGCCACGCCGCTGGTGGCCTGAACCGGCTGGGCGTTGCCTTGCTGCGCCGCCGGTTTGCCGACCGGGATGTTCGAAGCCAGTGCGCCGACCAGCGCGAAGCTCCACAGGTTGCCCGTGTTCTTGGCTTCCAGCGTGATGCTGTCCACGTCGATCGAAGTGCCGTCGTTGCCCGGCGAGTCGTCGCCTTCGGTCCGCCGCCGGCCGATGATGGCGGCCGTCTCGCGGTCGACATCCAGCAGCGCCACGCCGACGCCGATACCCAGCCGGTTGGCCAGTTGCGCCGCGCCGGCCAGGTTGGTATGCGTCAACTGGCTTTCGGCCGACAAGCTCAGCGGGCCGCCGGTCACCACCGCGCCGCTGTCGATCTGCGCGATGGTTTGACTGGTTTGCGTGACGAGCGCGATGCTGGCGCTGATCCCCACGCTGCCCGAATCGCCGCCCGACTGGGCGAACTCCAGCGAGTACACGTCCTCGGCCGCTTCCACGGACAGGCCGCCCTGGGCGCCTGTATGCACCGCCGCGCCGCCTTCGATCAAGGCAGTGGTCGTGTGATCCAGTTCGAGGGCCATCACCGAGCCGCCCATGCCGAACGTGGACGACTTGTTGCCGAAGAACGAAAAGAAATTGCCGGCGCCGTAGAAACTGGCCACCGATTGCCGATCTTCGTAGGCCTTCTTCAATCCGGCCTCGTTCAGCCGCAGGTGCATGATGCCCGTGACATTCACCAGTTCGATGCCGGTCGCCGCGTCGATGCTGACGTTCTGCTTCACCTCCTGCAGGTTCTGATTGATCTCCGCGCCCGAGCGTACGATCGCCTCGGACCGGTTCGTGAACTGGGTGTAGCCCACGGAGCCAGAGATCGAAACCTTCGGCAGGTTGGCCGCCGAGGTGGTGAACACCTTGCTGGCGGCCCAGACGTTCATGATGCGCGTCAGGCCCAGCGAACCGTTGAGCAGCGTGGAGAGGTCGCCGATGAAATTGGCGTTGTTGATGTTTCCCGAGTAGAACGACGAGAAGGGGAGCAGAGTCAGCGGCTGGACGAGCAGCGGGTACGTGAGCGTCGAGCTGATGTCGATGTTGAACCCGGCATCGATCGCGGCGCCGCTGGTACCGTCGCCGTCGACGATCGCCTGCACGTTGTTGTCGTAGATGCCGATCGCGACCGCGACGCCCGTGGCGAACTTCTTGCCGCTGCCGGGAGACGTATTGCCCTGCGCGGTGACCTGCGCCTTCTGGCTGGTGGAAGCCTCGATCGAGACATCGCTTTCGGTCTGCAGCACGGCTTCCTTGCCGATTTGCGCCACGACGTCGTGTTCGAACATGTTCAGGCTGATCCCGGCCGCGCCGGCGAACAGGCTGTTCGTGCGGCTGCCCGTGCCAGCCAGTTGCTGTTTCTGGCTGGCCTTGGCGACCTCCTGGCTGAAATTGCCCGACCCGATCGCCTTGATGCTGGCCAGCGACGTCTGCAGTTCGGCCTTGGTCAGCAGGTCCGACCAGGTGGGCGCGCCGCCCAGGCCGGCTCCCGACGTGGCCCGGTTGTCGGCCGTCAGCTCGGCGCCGACCTGGATGCCGTTCTCGACCCGCAGCGGCGTCAGTTCATGCGTGGTGCCCGTGGCCATGCTGGGATCCAGGTCGATGGCCACGGCCGCCAGCGCGTCTTGTTCTGAATCGGCCAGCCGGAACGTGTTGGCGTCCAGCACGATGGCGAAATAGGTTTCGGTGTTCCTCAGGCCGCGCAGCGGCAGGTCGCCCTGGGTGACCGTCGATTCGCGCACCAGCCCGTGACGCTGGCCGGTGGCGCCGACATCCAGGTTGATCGGCAGATTGTTCGTCGCGTCCATCGCGGTGGCCGCCAACTGGACGGTGTCGTCGTCCACCGCGATCACGAAATACTCGGTGCCGTTGACCAGGCCTCCGATCGGCATGCCGCTGCCCGACAGGTAGGTGATCGACTGGCCGGTCGTCAGCCCGTGATTGTCCAGCAGAATCGTATCGGCGGCGAGGTTCAGCGGCGGGACGACGGTCGGGTTGAAGTCGATGAGTCGATCGGGAAACTCGGGGATCGAGACCACTGGAACCACTCGCAGCAGGTGCAGACCGGAACCAATGGTCGCTCCGCCGCCGAGCGGCAGCGGCATGTTGGCCATTGCGTCCGCGGCCGTCGCCGCCAGTTGGATATGGTCGGGATCCACGCTGATCACGAAGTAGTTCGTGTTGTCGGCAAGTCCGCCGATGGCGGTTCCGCCGCTGGTCTGGTAGTTCACCTGGTCGCCTGTGCTCAGGCCGTGCGACGGCAGCTCGATCGTGTCGGCCGCCGTATCGACCACCGGCGACATGCGGCTGGGATCGAACACGGTGACGAACTGGTCGCGTTCCAAGCCCTGGATCGCGCCGTCCGCGCCGGGCCCCAGATCGATGGCCGTTCCCGCCGCCGCATTGCTCAGGCTGGCGGCCAGTTGCACGGTATCCGCGTCGAGCCGGATGGCGAAGTAGACGGTATCCTCGGTCAGATTGCCGATCGCCGCTCCGCCGCCGCCGCGGTACGTCACCTGCTGGCCCGTTTCCAGCTCATGGCCGGGCGTGACGATCAGGTCCGACAGCACGTCGACGTCGTTGGTGGTCAATTGGTGGCTGGCGCCGGTGGCTCCCCCGGACAGATCGACGAACACTCCCGCCAAGGCGTCGGCTCGACTGGCCGCCAGCCGCAGCGTGTTTTCGGTGATGGGAATCGCGAAATAGTCGCCGCCATCGGTCAGTCCGCCGATCGGCGTGCCGCCGCCGGCCGAATAGGTCACGCGCTGACCGGCGATCAGGTTGTGCACTGGCGAAATCAGAATCGTGTCGTCGATCGTGTTGACGACCGGATTCAGGACGGTGCCCGTCGGGTCGAACGCGATGGAGACCGGCATGCCGCCCGTGGTGACCAGCTCCTGGGGTCCGCCGTCGAGCGACGCGCCGGCTTCCAAGGTGATCGCCACGGCGTTTGTCGCGTCCATCGCAGTAGCGGCCAACTGAATGTAGCGGTCATCGACCTTGATCACGAAGTAATTTGTGGCGTCGGTCAGGCCGCCGATCGGTTCGCCGCCGTTGGCGTGGTAGGTCACCTCCTCGCCGGTATTCAAACCGTGGTTGATCAGCGCGATGGTGCTGGTCGAAAGGTTCACAACCGGTTCGTCCAGATCGACCGTGCCCGTGGGATCAAAGGTTTCCGCTTGATCAGCCGTATTGAACACGGCCGTGCGGGTCATGGTCTGAGTGCTGGAAACGCTCGGATCGGTGCCGTAGACCAGCGGATCGCCGGTCGCGAAGCCGTGGCCGGGGATCGTGAAGGTATTCGTGCCGGCATCCAGATCGCTGACCGGATTGAAGGTCTTGGGCGTCTCGTCGTAGGCGAAGATGTGGCCCGTACCGACGCCGGTGCTGGTCAGGTCGATCGGCACGGGTGTCATCGCGGTCGCGTCCGCCGCCGAGGCCGCCAACTGGAACGTGTTGGGGCCGGTGGGAATCGCGTAATAGGGATTCTGGTCCGCCAGTCCACCGATGGCGTCGTCGTCGGGGCTGCCCACGCCGTAATCCAACCGCTGGCCGGCGGTGAAGCCGTGGCCCGTCAGCGTGATCGTGTCGGTCGCCGTATTGACGGTCGTTTGCGGGTCGAAGATCACCGAGTCGCGGCGGGCGAAGGTCTGGGTTGCCAGGGCGTTGGCCCCCTGGTTGTCGATATCCAGCGCCTCGGTGCGGGCCAGTTGAATCGTGTTTGAGTCGATCACGATCACGCGCAGCGTTTCACCGTTGAGCAGGCCGCCGATCGGTTGATACGTCGTGTCGGGGTTGTCCGGATCGCGGGCGAAATACTGCACCCGCTCGCCGTCGGCGAAACCGTGATCGGGAATCGTGATGCTGTCGGTCATGCCGTTGACGTTGGCGATTTGCAGATCGCGAGCGACCTTGATCCCCTTGCCGTTCAGGTGCCCGTCGACCTGGGCCCGCACGTCGCTGTCGTCGAAGGCCAGAGAAACGGAGAGCCCCCCCAGGCCGTCGGTGTAAGTGGCGGCCGACGAAGCCGCCTTGTTCGTGACCTTACCGCCGGCCGTGACGCTGATGTTGCCGTCTGCCATGATCGTCACGTCCTGGTCGACGGTCACGTGCGATGTGGAGGCCGAGTTGGTGATAGCCAGCGACGCGACCAGGTCGCGGGGATTGGCGGCGGCTTCCACCTCGGCGTTCGACGTGGTGCGGGCCGTCACGGCGGCGGTGGTCTGGGCGTCGGTGCCGATGGTGACCGAACCGCCCGCCTCGATCAGCGTGTCGCCGCTCAGGGTGGTGGTGGAGGTGCCCTTGGCCTGGCTGTAGCCGGCGCTGAAGTGGCTGGGCATCTTTTCGATAATCTCGTCCTTGGCCGCCACCGCCTCGGTCGTGGCATCGACCGTCGTGCTCGAATCGATCTTCACGTTGCCTTCGCTGAGGATTTCGACGTCGGTCAGCGAGATCTCGGCCGTCGCCTCGCGGATCATCACGCCGATCGGCGTCTTGGGCAGGAACTTGTCGACCAGGAACTCGCCGAACGGCTCGATGATGTTCGCCGTGGCCCACTTCGGCAGTTCTTCCAGCAGGCTCTTGTCCTCGGACTCCGCCGTCAGCGTAACCGATTCGCCCTCGATGGTAGCCTTCTCGATCGTGATTTCAGCCGTTTGTGCCGTATAACCCAGGAACCGTTTGGGCGACGTGATATCGTTGTTCAGCACGGCTTCGAATTCGATCTCTCCTCCCAGGATCGTCACCGGATCGCCGCTCGCACTGCCCACCGTGATCGTGATGTGGCTCAGACTGACCTGCGGGATGAACGGCAGTCCGACCGTGTCGTTCTCGACCTTCACCGAGACCGTGCCGGGGCTGAACGTGCTGCCTTCTTCGACCTGCGCCAGCAGCCGGGCACCGGGCTGGATGGTAATCGTGTGAGCGTATAGACTCAGCTCGCCGGAGTCGGCCGTCGACGCCGCGGTCAGGGGGTCGCCGCCGGCGATGCCGCGGGTGGAAATGGTCGCACTCTGCCCAACGGTGATGGAGTCGGCTTGCAGGTCGACGCCGCCGGCGGCTGTCAGTGCGGCGCTGGCCGCGATGCTGACCGTCTCCGTCCCGGCGGTCTCGATCGCCGCCGCCTGCAGATCCAGGTTGTTGAACGTCACGCTGTCGTCGCCGTCGAACGTATGGATATGCACCTGACCGCTGGACTGCAAGCTGGCGATCGGCAGACTGGCCGAGGTGGGGCTTTCCTGGACGACACCCGAACCTGTGTCGGCGGTGACGCCGTCGGGGTCCGAAATCAGGATGCTGCCGCCGGTTTGCGAGATGGTAATGGAGTTTGACGCAAAGTCGCCGATCACCTCCAGGACGTCGTTCATTGTGTCCAGCGAGACGCTGGTCGTCAGCACCAGGCGGGGCTCTAGACTTTCCAGCAGCGGACGCCGACGCCGTTCGTTGCGCCGGCGAGCGGTTCGCCGGCGGATTGTGGCCCGTGATGAGACTCTGCCGCCAACCGAATCCGTGTGCCGCACAGCGCGTGATACCATTGAACCTGCCCCTGGTTGGAATCCGCCGGACAAAAAGCGCGACGCAGTATAGCGTCCACCGGGACCAATCGCGAACCGGTTCACGAAAAATACGCGCCCAGGCGACCTGTTGACCCAATTTGAATCTGTACTGGAGAGCAAGTGGTGACCCAGCCCTGGACCAACGTGCCCTGCCCAGGCTGCGGCTGCGTGTGCGACGACGTGCGCCTGGCGCTGGCGGACGGCGAATTGATCGCGTTCGACCCGCCGTGTGAACTGGGCGCGCAGTGGTTCCGCAGGCACGGCGAACGGGGTGCTCCCGCCGCTCAGATCGCCGGCCAGCCGGCCTCGCTGGGCGAGTCGCTGGATCGCGCGGCCGCCTTGCTGCGCGCGGCGGACTATCCCCTGGTGTACGGTCTGTCGCGCAGCACGACGGCCGGGCAGCGAGCGGCCGTGGCCCTGGCCGAACGGCTGGGCGGAGCGATCGACACGACCGCCTCGCTGTGCCATGGCCCCTCGATCATGGCTCTGCAGGAAGTGGGCGAAGTCACCAGCACGCTGGGGGAAGTCCGCAACCGGGCCGACCTGGTCGTATTCTGGGGCTGCCATCCCGCTCAGTCGCACCCGCGTCACGCCGAACGGTATTCGGTGTTTCCCCGCGGGCGCTACGTGCCGCGAGGGCGCGAGGGGCGGACCGTGGTGATGGTGGGCGACGCGACCCAGGTCCACCAGTGGCGACTGGACCCGGCGGGCGCCCGGCCGGATCTTGTCGTTCCCGTGCCACCGGGAGAGGACTTCGAAGCGCTGTCGCAACTACGGACGATGCTGCGCGGTGGCTCGTCGGCCAATGTGCCCGATGAACTCCGGCGGTTGCTGGACTTGATGCAAGGCTGCCGCTACGGTGTGGTATTCTTCGGCCTGGGGATCGCCGAGACCAGTATGTGGGACGGGCCGCCGGGCCGGCACGCGGGGCACGTGAATGTGGCCGCGCTGCTGCAGTTGGTCGCCGAATTGAACGCGGTCACCCGCTTTACCGCTCGCCGCATGCGGTTGCAAGGCGACGTCTCCGGCGCGGACAACGTGATGTGCTGGCAAACCGGCTACCCGTTCGCCGTCGACATGTCGCGGGGGTATCCGAGGTACAATCCGGGCGAGTTCACGGCCAGCGAACTGCTGGCCAGCCGCCAGACCGACCTGTGCCTGCTGGTCGGCGCCGAAACGGTTCCCTACTTCCCGGCCGAGGCCCGCGAACATCTGCAGGCGATTCCCACGATCCTGCTCGACTACCCCGGCACGCAACCGGCGCTGGCGCCCACCGTGCGGTTCACCACCAGCGTTTACGGATTGCACTCCGCCGGAACCGCCTACCGCATGGACAACGTGCCGCTCACGCTGCGCGCCATGCTGCCCAGCCAACTGCCCAGCGATGAATGGGTGCTGGGCGAGCTGGCCCGCCGCCTGTGAGTGTCCGCGGCGAACGGGACTACGAGCTCTGCCTGGATTGGACGGGCCACAGCGAGCCGACGACGACGATCAACAGATTGGCGGCCAGTCCGAACAGACCCGGATGGATGCCCCACAACCGGCTATAGCCCGCGATCACCATTCCCAGGGCGATCGCCACGCCCACGAGCAGGCCGGCCAGCGTCGGACCGGCCCGCATCCGCGGCCAGTTGATGCCCAGGATGAAGGCCGGTCCGAGTTGTGCCAGCAGATCGAACTTGCGGTCGAGCAGATCGACCAGTTTCGTCCCGCGCAAGACGATCGCCAGCGTGACCAGGACCACGATCAGCACCCACGAACAGAGCTTTCCCAGTCGAGTCAATTCCGACTCGGCCGCCGAGGGCCGCAGATGGCGAGCGTAGATGTCCTTGGTGAGCATCGACGAGATGGAGAGCAGCACGGAATCGGCCGTCGACATGATGGCGGCCAGGATGCCGGCGAACAGCACCACGACCAGCCAGCGACCCAGCGTCGAGCTTTCCTGGATGTGTCGGCAGATCACCGTCAGGATCGTGTCCGACCGATCGATTCCGTCCACCACCAGGTCCCCGACGTGCGCCCGGCCCATGATACCCACGATCAGGGCCACCAGCGTCGTGGTCAGCGGCAGGAAGGCCATGATCGCCAGGCTGCGCCGCAGCGCTGTCGCGCTGCGAGCACAATATACCCGCTGGATCGCTTGCGGGTATAGCGCGCCGCCGATACCCACCAGCAGGACATAGCTGAACCACCGTCGCACAGCGTCCCCGGTGGGCGGGGCGAGGATCTGCGGATCGTCGGCCGCCAGTTGCCTGGTCGCGTCACCCAGCGTGCCGAACTCCCGGAAGACCATGAATAGCAGAATCCCGAATCCGGCCAGCAACACGCTCCCCTGGATCGCGTCGGTCCAGGCCACCGCGCGGAATCCACCCAGCGTCTCGTAGATCACAATCACCAGCGCCAACACGATCACTCCCCAGGTGTAGGCCTGCCAGGGGGCCGCCGTTGTCAGGCCCTCCAAGGCACTGCCCATGGCCATCAGTTGCGCCAGCAGGTAGTTGGCGATCGCCACCACCATCAGCACCGACGCGCATAGACTCAGGAGCGGCGATCCGAAGCGATGGTGGATGTAGTCGCTGGGAGTGATGAATTGGTGCTGGCGGCTGAGCGCGTGCAGTTGCGGGGCGAACAGCAGGTAAACGACGACAATCGCCGTCATGAAGTGAATGCTGACGGCCCAGGAAAAGCCACTACGGTACGTCTCGCCGGAGAATCCGAACAGCGTGTTGCCGCTGTACTGCGTGGCGTACAACGTCAACAGCAGGACGACGACCCCCACGCCCTGGCCGCCCAGATAGAAATCCTTCAGCGTGTTCTCTCGCCGCGCCCGGTAACCGAAGTAGCCCACCGCCAGCAATGACAGCAGGTACAGACCGATAAACGACATCTCGGTGATCGAGAATGGAATCAAGTGGTCATTCACGGTTGCTCCTCGCGCGCCTCGGCTTCCTCCGGCCAGCGCCGCTGAAACAGCCAGCAGGTGAAGAGCGAGATCAGCAGCGATCCCAGCACGGCGGCGGCCGCCCACCGCGGCATGCCCAGCCAGAGGCGGTCGGCGTCGCCCGGCACAAACCGCCAGTACCAGGGGACGGCCAGCCCGAACAGCACGGCGTAGACCAGCCAGATCCAGCGTTGCAGATACATCGCGTGCCTTTGCCCCGTATTCGATTGTTGCCTTCCGCTCCGCGATTGTCGCCTTTCGCTCCGCGAAAGTAGCGCGGGCCGCGAGAGGAGCTTGCCACCGCTTTCGATGCCGGCCCACTCGATGCCGCCGGGGTCCAGTGGAAACCGGTTGCAATTATGCGCGCTACTTTCGCGGAGCGAAAGGCGACGATGGCGGAGCGAGGGGCGAGGATTGCACCTACACCACGCCGAAGGTGATGTCCAGGTCGCGGATGTAGTCCAGTGCCTCTTCCAGTTCGGGCGCCTCGACGCCTGGCTGCCGGCCATCCCGGTCGCAGCGGGCCAGCAGCAGCAGTTCGTCGTAGTCGGCGGACTGCCGCAGGCGGCGGTGAGCGCGAGCGCCCAGGGTCCGGTCCAGGGCGGCCTGGCCGTCCATGTGGTGTTCGATCAGCCAGGCGGTCCGCGGCGTGATGAAGCCGTCCAAGGCCTCCAGCGCCGCGCGGACGTGTTCCCGCGGATCGATCGCCTTTCCCACGTCGTGCAGCAGTGCCGCCAGCAGAAACTCCTCGTCATACGGCAGCTCGTCGCGAGCCAGGTCGAACACCTGCAGGCTGTGATACAGCGCGTCGCCCTCCGGATGGTACTTGCGGCTCTGTTTGACGTTTTCCAGCGGCAGCAGCAGCGACTGGTAGACCTGGAAGCGATCCACCTGCTGCTCGGCCTCCTCCACGGCCTGGTCGATATTCAGTTCCGGATACGCGCGGGCCAGCAACTGCTCCAGTTCGGCGATGCTGGCCCGCTCGATCGCCTTGCCCGTGATCGAACTCTTGAAGACGTAGTGCACCTTGTCGGCCGGGTAGACCGTCAGTTCGAACGGAAAGCGATCCTTGATGCGGACGTGAACGTAGATCCGCTCCTCGCCGTGCTTGCGGACCCGCTTGTGCTGGACGTCGTACACCACGCCTTCGTCATCCAGCGCGGCGGTAATCGCCTGCAGGCTGTCACTGAACACGTGCAGGTCGATGTCCGAGCCCTTGCGGACGTGGCCCGTCAGCACGCTGCCGATCAGCCGCGGGCGGAAGCGGGCCAACAGCCGCATCATGCGCAGGGCTTCCAGCCGCATATCGCGCAGGTTGGCCGTCCGCTGATCGCCTTCGTGCAGGCGGGCAAACGCCTGGATCTCGTCGCGGATCTCGGCGTTGCTGGGCAGATCGGCCGGTTTGACCCAACCCTGGCAGACGTGGCGGGCCGCCTTCATCTTGGCCCGATAGTACTCGGTCTCCTGACGCTGGTACATCAGACGGGCGGCTTCCCAGGCAATCTGGCGCCGCAATTTGGAAAGATTCATTGTTTCGTGGCAGGCACGGCCACGGCGGTGAAATGAGGGAGGATTTCCGTTCCCTATGATACCCGGATTCTAGCTCGGTTGCGATGAGCCGCGGAAGCGATATCCGACGCCGCGGACCGTCTCGACCAGCTCAGAGTGGGCTCCCAGCTTCCGCCGCAGCGACTTGACGTGCACGTCCACGGTGCGAGGCTTGATGTTGGCGCTCGCGCCGCGGCTGGCCTCGACCAGTTCGTTGCGTGTCCGCACCCGCTGCGGCTCGCGGGCCAGGGTCCAGAGGATATGGAACTCGGTCAGCGTCAGTTCCAGCGGTTGCCCATCGACGGTCGCGTGATAGCTGGCCCGATCCAATCGCAGGCCGTCGTACAGCACGATGTCGCCCAGCCGAACTCGGGCACTGCGGTCGCTGGCCAGCAGATCCAGCAAGGCGCGCGCCACGACCTGGGCGTGGTTGGCGATCACTTCGGGCGGCTCGCTGGCCGGATACTTGTGGTCCGGGATGACCACGATGAAAGGCCGTTCGCGCGCCGGCACGTCAGACCAGAGGCGTTCGAGCTGTCCCAGTTGCGCCCGCTCGCCGGCCGAAACGGCCACCAGTTCCGGCAAGTGGACCGCCGCCTGCTGGATGCCCAATTCGGCCTTTTCCGTGGCCAGCACGCGGCAATTATGCTGGGCCAGCGCGGACTCGACGCGCGACCGGAACGGCGTCGCATCGGCAATCAGCAAAACCGTGCCCTGGGACATGGTGATTCCTGTGGTGGCCTGGTTCGAGCAGCGGCCGATTAGCGGCCGAGCGCCCGCACATAGTCGTCAAGGGTCTCGGCATCAGGGGCCTTGAGCGTCACGCCGCCGGGTCCGGCGCCGGGGCGCACCACGCACTTGGCCAGTTCGCCGGCCTGCAGGAATTCGCCCAGGTCCGGACTGGACAGGCGGAACACCCACAGCCGCCCGTCCTCTTCCAGGAGCACGAAGCCCCGTTGGCTTCCGGGACTCCTGTCGGCGCAGGTCATCACCACCGTGCCCGAGGGCAGATAGTGGGCCCAATACCAGTCCTGCGACGGCGGGTGGTAGCCGGCATCGTTCTTGCGCCAGACGGTCACGCCCACCACCTGGCCCTCGGCATCCAGATGCTCGGTGACCACGACGGCGCCCGTCGCCTGCAAGTCGCCGGCGGCGAGCGTGTTCAGGAAGTGCCGGCAGGCGGCCGTGGGCGGACCAAACGCAAACGCCGGATCGGCCTTGGCCGGCGTCCATTTGGCGTATGATTGCCGCTGCACATACTCCCACAACTGCTCGGCGAACTTCTGGTGCGTCTCGGAACGCGGGGCCTCCACGGCTCGCGCCGCCGGCACCCGGCATGCAACAGCGGCCAGCCAGCAGAGACAGAGCCAGATCGGGCGCGAATTCATCGATAAACTCCTGCGTGGGTTGGGGCCGCGGGGCACTATCCGAAGCGGCCGGTCAGGTAATCCTCCGTCTCCTTGAGACGCGGATTGGTGAACAGTTCGGGCGTGTCGCCATACTCGACCAGGTGCCCCAGGTACATGAACGCCGTGTAGTCGCTGACGCGCGACGCCTGCTGCATGTTGTGCGTGACGATCAGGATCGAGTACTCGCCCCGCAGTTCCTGGATCAGGTCCTCGATCTTGCCCGTGGCCAGCGGGTCGAGTGCCGAGCAGGGTTCGTCCAGCAGCAGCACTTCGGGATCGCTGGCGATCGCGCGGGCGATGCACAGCCGCTGCTGTTGACCGCCGGACAAGCTCAGGCCGCTCTCCTGCAGGCGATCCTTGACTTCGTTCCATAACGCGGCCCCGCGCAGGCTTCGCTCGCAAACTTCCTCCAGCACGTTCCGGTTCCGCTCGCCGTCAATCCGCAACGGATAAACCACGTTCTCGAAGATCGACATCGGGAACGGGTTGGGCTTCTGGAACACCATGCCCATCCGCTTGCGGAGCTCGATCACGTCGACGCCGGAAGCGAAGATGCTGTCGCCATTGAGCCGCATCTGGCCGGCGACGCGGACCGAGTCGATCAGGTCGTTCATCCGGTTGACGCACCGCAGCAAGGTCGATTTGCCACAGCCCGAGGGGCCAATCAGGGCCGTGACCTTGCCCCGCGGGATGATCATCTGGATATCGAACAGGGCCTGCTTGGCGCCGTACCAGAGGTTGAACTTCTCGATTTCGAGCACCGCCTGTTCGGACCGCAGCGAGTCGTGGATTTCGGCCGGCACGAACTCACCCGCGGCGATTTTTTCCAGGCGCCCGTCGCGGCGGGCATTGACCGAACTGGCGTGGCGGCCGGCCGCGGGGCCGCTGCTGGCGGGCGCCGCCGCGGGCTGGGTGGAGAGTTCTTGGTTGCTGGTCGTCACGCGGGAGTCCTCGCGGTATGGGGCCGCCGATCTACAGTTCCGTGTAGCGGAACTTCCGCCGCAAGCGGGCACGAAGTCCGATGGCAATCAGGTTCATCAGGGCGATCAGGGCGATCAGCAGCAGCGTGGTGGTGAACACCATCGGCTTGGCCGCCTCGCTGTTCTGGCTTTGAAAACCCAGGTCGTAGATATGAAACCCCAGGTGCATGAAACTGCGTTCCAGGTGCACGAAGGGAAAATGCCCGTCCACCGGCAGTTCGGGGGCCAGCTTGACGGCCCCGACCAGCATCAGCGGGGCCACTTCGCCCGCGCCGCGGGCCATCGCCAGGATCATGCCCGTCATGATCCCCGGCATGGCTCGCGGCAGCACGATCCGGCGAATCGTCTGAAACTTGGTGGCGCCGCAGGCCAGGGAACCTTCGCGCATGGAACGCGGCACGGCGGCCAGCGCCTCCTCCGTGGCCACGATCACCACGGGCAGCGTCAGCAGCGCCAGCGTCAGCGCGGCCCACATCAGGCCACCCGTGCCGAACGTCGGATTGGGCAGCTTGGCCGAGAAGAACAACTGATCGAGCGAGGCCCCGATGATGTAGCAGAAAAACCCCAGCCCGAACACGCCGAACACGATGCTGGGGACGCCCGCCAGGTTGTTGACCGCGATCCGCACCACGCTGACCAGCAATCCCGCCTTGGCGTATTCGCGCAGGTACAGGGCCGCCAGCACGCCCAGCGGCACCACCGCGACGCTCATCAGCAGCGTCATCGCCACGGTGCCCCAGATCGCCGGGAAGACGCCCCCTTCGCTGTTGGCTTCTCGCGGGTCATCCAACAGAAACTCGGCCCACCGAGCGCCGTATGTTCCAGCTCGCTGCAACCAGGTGAGTTGATTCGCGGGATAGGCCCGCACGACGTCGGCCAGGGCGATCGCCTTCTGCTCGCCCTGAGCCGTGGCCATCAGCAGTTGAAACCGCTCGTTCTCCGCGTCGAGTGCCTGGATGCGCGAGCGGATCTCGGCGAACTCGGCCTCCAGCGCGGTCTGCCGCTGCCGGAAGGCCGCCTCCGCCGCCCGCCACGCGTCGGAGTTCTTCCCTTCCCGCAGTTCCACGTCGCGCAGCTCCAGCCGCGCGGCCTCCAGGGCCCGGTTCACCTCGCCCGTGTCGACAATCTCCAACCGCCGCCGCTCGCGCCACCGCGCTCGCACCGCCGGATGATGTTCCAGAAAACTGGCCCACACCGCGGCGGGCTGGGTCGCCGCCGCCTGCCCGTCGATCAGCAGGGCTTGCGGCTCCCCGTAAAAACGGCCCCAGGTCAGCCGCTCCAGCACCAGGGCCCACGGCGGTCGCGACTGGCCGTCGGGCAGAATCTCGAAGTCGCTGACCCAGTTGAAGTGCTCACTGGTCAACTCGTAGTTGCCCGTGCGGACCAGCCGCCGCTGCATCGGCACTCCCACGTCGTTGCTCAGCAGCAACAACGCATGGTGGCCCCAGAGCTGCTCCAGCAGTCCCGCGTCGTCCCTCAGCGACGCGACCATCGCCGCCACGTCGGTCGCGGACAACCACGTCTCCTCGCCAGCCCGCATTTCAGCCCAGAGGCGATCGAGCGCCAGGCCATCCTCGCCCGCCGACACCGCCGCCAGCAACCGCTCGGCCACCAGGCCGGGCAGCTCGCCGCGCCGCGAGTCCAGAGCCGCCGCGAGCTG
>JAGFJK010000112.1 GCA_024102795.1 Pirellulaceae bacterium | reverse complement strand
ACCGCGCCGGCGGTTGAAGTGGCCCCGGTGCCGCCGCCGCTGGAGGCCCTGGGGCCGGTTCCAGCCCCGCTCTCCCGCGTGTTGGCACGGTAGGAGCGGGCAAAACGGCCGCGCCTGCCCGATCGGGGCGACGTGACGGTCCGATGTTCGCGGTCGGCGCGCGTCGAGCGGACTTTCGGAAGCCGGGTCTGCCTGATAGAAAAACGGGCTGACGGCCCGTCACTTTCCCAATCGTGGAGTCCGCGATGACCCAGTTCGATCTCAATCCATACGGCATTCAGGTCGATGTTGTGAGGAGGAATCTTTCGCCGGCCGAGCTGTACCAGGAGGCGATCCGCAACGAGCCCAGTTCGGTGATCGCCGATTCCGGCGCGCTGATCGCCTATTCGGGCGCCAAAACGGGCCGCTCGCCCAAGGACAAGCACGTGGTCCGGACCGGAACCTTCGCCGATGAGGTCTGGTGGGGGCCGGTCAATGTGCCGATCGAACCCGCCACGTTCGAGGTGAATCGCGAGCGGGCGATCGACTATCTGAACACTCGCAGCCAGCTCTACGTGGTGGACGCCTTCGCCGGCTGGGATCCTCGCTACCGGCTGAAGATCCGCGTGATCTGCACGCGTCCCTATCATGCCCTGTTCATGCACACGATGCTGATCCGGCCGACGCGCGAGGAACTCCAGTCGTTCGGCGACCCCGACGTGGTGATCTACAACGCGGGCCGCTTCCCGGCCAACCGGCGGACCAGCGGGATGACGTCCAAGACCAGCGTGGATGTGAACCTGGAATCGCGCGAGATGGTGATCCTGGGGACGGAGTACGCCGGCGAAATGAAGAAGGGCGTCTTCACCATGATGAACTACTTCATGCCCAAGCAGGGCGTGCTCTCGATGCACTGCAGCGCCACGGCTGACAAGCAGACGGGCCGCTCCTCGGTGCTGTTCGGCCTGTCCGGAACCGGGAAGACCACGCTTTCGGCCGACCCCAAGCGATTCCTGATCGGCGATGACGAACATTGCTGGACGGCGGACGGCGTGTTTAACATCGAGGGAGGCTGCTACGCCAAGGCGATCGACCTGACGCCGGAGTCGGAACCCGACATCTTTCAGGCGATCCGGTTCGGGGCGGTGCTGGAGAACGTGGTTTACGACCAGCACGATCACAAGGTCGATTTCAGCAACGACTCGATCACCCAGAACACGCGGGGCGCGTACCCGATCGAGTTCATTCAGAACGCCCGGATTCCCTGCATGGCCGGGCATCCGACGGACGTGATCTTCCTGACCTGCGACGCTTTCGGAGTCCTGCCGCCGGTGAGCCGTCTGTCGCCCGAACAGGCGATGTATCACTTCATCAGTGGCTACACCGCCAAGGTGGCCGGCACGGAAGTCGGAGTCACGGAGCCGCAAGCCACATTCTCGCCCTGTTTCGGCGGGCCGTTTCTGGTCTGGCATCCGGGTAAGTACGCCGAGCTGCTGGCCGAGAAAATGCAGCGGCACCAGGCGCATGTCTGGCTGGTAAACACGGGCTGGAGCGGTGGAGCGTATGGCACGGGCAAACGGATGAAGCTGGCTTTCACGCGGGCCATCATCGACGCGATCCATTCCGGCCAGCTCGCCCAGCGGCCGGTGCAGCCGGACCCGTACTTCGGCGTGGAAGTGGTGACGGAGTGCCCCAACGTGCCCAGCGAAATCCTGGTGCCCGGTCGGACCTGGGCCGATCCCGCGGCCTACCAGCAGACCGCCAGCAAACTGGCCGGACTGTTCCGCGAGAATTTCCAGAAGTACGAGGGCGGCGTCAGCGAGGCGGTCCGCGCCGCGGGCCCCCGGGGCTGATTTTTCCCGATCGCGGCGCCGAGGATTGCAATCGTCCCGCGCCTGGGCAATAATCGGGCTTCCGTTCTGGAAAGCAATTCTGCGGGAGTACGCGGCATGGGCCTGTTCGACTCATTGTTTGGCGGCATGGAGGCCAGCGGCAAGCTGACGCCTCAAGAGGCATTCGCCGGGATTCTGCTGGGTGCCAGTGCCTGCGACGGCCACATCGCGGACGATGAAGTACAGGGGCTGGTCACCTGCCTGCTGCGGATGAAGTTGTACCAGCGATACACGGGCAAGCAGTTCCACCAGACGTTGAACAAGCTGCTGGGTGTCTTGAAGAAGCGCGGCGTGGATACGCTGATCGATGCCTGCTGCCAGGCGTTGCCCAAGGAACTGATCCGGGCCGCGTTTACGAACGCCTGCGACATTGTGCTCGCCGATGGTGTGGTCGAACCGGACGAACGCGAGTTCATCGACAAGTTGCGTGCCAAGCTGGGCCTGGACGGCGATACCGCTCGGACCATCGCCGAGGTGATGGTGATCAAGAACAGGGGCTGAGCCGTCGGACGTCTCGCCCGGTTCCGCGGTCATCCGTTTGGCGTCGGATGCCGGGCATCACCCAATCCCCCTGGAACCGTGGAGGTCCTCGATGTCCCTGTTCGACGACGTGTTGGGCGACTCCTCCTTTGCCCCCCAGACCTTCGGACCTCAGGAAGGCTTCGCCGGCATCCTGCTCGGGGCCAGCGCCTGCGACGGGCATATCGCCGACGAGGAGGTGCAGAGCCTGATGACCATTCTCAGCCGGATGAAACTCTATCAGCACGTGCCTCCGCAGAAGTTCAATTCGATGATGGACCGGCTGCTGGGAGTGCTCAAGCGGGGCGGCCCGGAAAAGCTGGTCGAGCTGGCCGTGCCCGCGGTGCCCCCGGAACTGCGGGAGACCGCCTTCGCCAATGCGTGCGATATCGTGCTGGCCGACGGCGTGGTGGAACAGGACGAGAAGGAATTCATCGATGGCCTGCTGACGAAACTGGAAATCAACCGCGACCGGGCGACCAGCATCGTGCAGGTGATGGTCTTCAAGAACCAGGGTTGAAAGCCGCCGGAGCTCGCCCGCGTCCGGGCTGGTGCTCCAGCGTGGCTCCGGTTTACCAGCTCAGATCCTCGTCGTCATCCAGCAGCCAATCCTCGCCCGGACCGCTGAATACCAGGTCGAGCGTCCCGTCGGGCTGCACGGTGTCGCCTGGCCGCAACAGCCAGGGATCGTTCAGCCCGCCGCCGTCCGTCAGATGGCCGATGCGCGCAGCCAGCGACAACGGCGCCAACCATTCGGCCATCAGCGCCTGCAACACGCCGGGCTGCGCGTCGTACAGCGTGCTGCCCGAAATCAGCAGATCTCCCAGCCCGCCGGACTTGAGATAGTCGCGGCCCTGGCCGCCGATCATCAGGCTGCGGCCCTGGCCGTCGTGCAGCGTGTCGTTGCCCCCGCCTCCCGCCAGGATGTCATCGCCTGCCTCACCCAGCAGCACGTCGTGGCCGGCGCCGCCCAGCAGCGTATCGTTGCCGCCACGCCCGAACAGGGTGTCGTTGCCGCCTCCGCCAAAAAGCAGATTGTCGGCGGCGTTCCCGAAGATCGTATCGTTTCCCGGCGTGCCGTTGACGTTTTCGAACGTCCCTACCAGCTCGACGAAGCTGCGGCCGTTGCCCAGGTGCTGCAGCAGCGGTCGTGCCAGGTCCAAGTGAACCGGTCCGGCAAACTCGCTGAAATCCAGCAGGTCTGTTCCGCCCGCGTCCTGCAGTGTCAGCCGGGCGCGGGCCGGATTCAGCCGGTACGTGTCGTTACCTCCGCCGGCCGAGAGTCGCACCCTGCCGCTCAGCGCAGGGTCGACCACGCGAAATCGATTGTCGCCTTCGCCGGCCTCCAGGCGATACTCCTCGACACCCAGCGGATGCACTGTCAGCGAGTTGATCCGCAGCCTGCCGTCGGACAGCTCGATCACTTCGGCATCCGCCGTGCCGCGCAGCTCGATCGCGTCCTGCCGACCGCCGCGGGCGTCCAGGGCGATGCCTCCGGGCAAGCTGAAGCTGCCGCCCGCGGCGAAATCCACGACCAGCGTCGAGGGACCGCGCCCCGTGCGGATGGCGAGACTGCGGAGCTGTTCCAGCGGAGTCGAACTGGCCACGCTGCCGGCCCCGTCAACCACTTCCAGCAGATCGCCGCTGCGTCGGACCGTGATGATTCCGTCCAGGTCCAGTTCCAGGTCCAACTGCCCCACGCCATCTCCCGCGAAGAAATGCAGGGCCTGAGCGTAGGCGGACTGCCCGATGTGCGAACCGGTGATCCGACCCATGAAATCGTCGGCCGCCACGTGAATGCCGCCGTAGAGCCGCGAAATACCGGCCTCGTCCGCCGCGTCGAAGTACGTGGCCCACTGCAGCGTGACGTCGGTGGTGGGGCCGGATTCGAATTTCAAATACGTATCGGCCGGCGCGTGGAACTCGCCCAATCCGCCTGGAAAGAACTCGCTGCCGGTGAATTGCGTCAGCACCTCGGCCGACGCCCGGCTGAACGTGCTGTGGCCGGACGTGTAGCCCGCAAACGGCGGCGTCACGAAGTTGGCCGCCTGGTAGGGCAGCCAGTCGACGGCCCGGATCCAGCTCACGCCACCCACACCATCGGGATCGTCCGGATGTCCTTGCCAGGCGAAGATGGCAATCTCTCCCAGGTGGGATGCCAGGTGAGCGTGCCGACCTTCGGCAATCGACGCCGCAGTCACCAGCTCGATCAGCCCATCCACCAGCGGCAGCCCGTCCGGATGATACGACGCGCCCCCGGGATCGGTCGATTGGCCCAACCCGCCCATGTAGCGGGCCATCGTGATCGGACGAACATAGTCGTACGCCTCCTTGATGTCCCAGGCCGTCACCGCCGCGTCATGCACGGCGCCGTTCAACGCCAGGTACAACTTGACGTCCCACTCCAGTTCGCCTATCGGATCGCCGGTCCCGCCAATCCGCTTGGGCTGGCCGAGCAGGTCCATCGAATCGCTGACCGCATTGGCAATCGTGTTCCAGTGGCCCGGCGGCGTTTCCGAATGCGGTCCATCCGCCCAGAACTCGGCCAGCACGCGCCCCCAATCGGCACGATTCACCACGTTGGGAGCGTACGGCATGCCGGTGGCCGGGTTCGTCGCGTGCCCGCTGCCATTGTTCGTCCCCAGATCGTTGTTGCCATTGCTGGCCGGCGAAATGTCGATCATCACGCCCTGGGCCGGGTCCAGCGTGCTGCTGTACCGCAGCACCTCCACGATCCCGTCCTTGAACGCCGCGTCGCCCAGGCCGCCCAGCAGGGGTGGAGCACCCGGATCCTGATGCACGGCGTCGGGCCCCGGCTTGCTGACTGCAAACGTCGAAACATCGCCCCAATGGGGCGTCAGGAATCGCTGCGTGTTTCCCGATACCACCAGCGGCTGCCAGCGATTCGGATCGATCAGTTGCACCCCCGACTCGGTCACGGGGCCCGGCCCGTTCACCGGTTGGTAACCGCTGGTGTCGATGAAATTCTGGATTTCGTTCGAGCCGTCGCCGTGACCGAAAGCGAGCACGGTCTGAGCGATCCGGTTGCCAACGGCCGCGGGCGAATCTCCCACGGTCGATTGGAACCCCGGGTCGTAGCCCAACTCGGTCATCAGCAGGTCGAAAGAGGCCAGCGAGACGGCGGCGCCGGGCGACGTGGCGAAGCGAGCGGTCAGCACGCGGTAAACGGCGTAGCTGAGCGCCTCGTTCTGAGCGGCCTCGACGTCCGGCACCTGGGCGAGCGGCAGCGACTCGTGGGCCAGATACGTCGCCGCCGTCGGATCGTAGGCGGCCCAGGCATCGTACATGGCGACCGAGATATGAAACAGGTTGCGGGCGTGGACTGTGGGGCGGGGCGTGTCCACTCGGATCGCGTCCAGCAGTTGCTCGTTCCACAGCCGGGCGACCGAGAAGTCATCCAGCATCAGGTCGCCAGCCAGCAACTGCCGCGACTCGAGCAGTTCGAATGCCGGCTGAAAGCAACTGCGGAGGCCCGCCGAGGCCAGTCGTCGGCCAGTGGCGGAAGCCGTCACGCTTCGCCCGCGAGCGAACACTTGTCGAACCAGGGAAGTCTTGCCGCGTGCCATCGATGTCTGTCTCCAGGGCAGATGGGGGCGCATTCGAGCAGCAGTACAAGGATGCCGAAGCCGCCACGGTCGCGAGTCGCAGTCGAGGCGTGGCCTCCCGGCCGCTGCTGGTCAGCTTGACCCGCAAATTCTACGCAGTTTGCGCGGAACGCGATATGATTTGGTCCGAAATTTCGGGGAACCGTTTGAAATCTCTTCGGGCCAATCGCGTATTTACTGAGCAGGGAGGAGATCACGATGCCTGACGGTTCCCGAAAACGACGCCACCAAGGGGTCGCGGCCAAACGCCGCTGGTACGCCTGGCACCGAGCCCAGCGGTTCGCTCGGCGCATGTTCCAAACCGAGCCCGTGGTGCACCGCGACCGCGGCCCCTCTTGAACCGGCCCTGCCGTGCCGCGTGCAGCGGAATCGGTCAGGCGGTATACTGTCGACTCGGACGGTTGATTGGAGGCTGGCGGAGTGCACTCGGCGCCAGGCGGGCTGCGCCCCGGAGCGCCCGTGGCGAACCTGCGGGGAGCAAAGTGATGTCGCGGCAAGTCGCCACGTTTCTGCTGATGGGAGTGGCGATCGTCGCTGGCGGCTCGCGCGGCTGGGCGCAGGTCAAGAGCGTCCAAGACTTGCAGGGTCTGCCGGCGCGGATCTGTTTCGGTTCCTGCGGCCACCAGGACAAGCCGCAGCCGATTCTGCGCACGGTCGTGGCCGCTCGACCCGATCTGTTCATCTACCTCGGCGACAACATCTACGGCGACACGTTGGACATGGACGTGTTGCGGGCCAAGTACGGGAAGCTGGCGGCGAAGGCGGAGTTTCAAGCTTTGCGGCGCGAGGTGCCGGTGCTGGCCGTGTGGGACGACCACGACTACGGAGCGAACGACGCCGGCAAGGAGTACCCGCGGAAGGACCAGTCGCGGGAGATCTTCCTGGACTTCTGGCAAGTGCCGGCGGACAGCCCGCGGCGAGCGCACCCCGGAATCTACGGCGCGCACCTTTTCACCGACGGCCGGCATACGCTGCAGGTGATTCTGCTGGATACCCGGACGTTTCGGGACCCGCTGAAGCGCACGCCCAAACTGCGGCCGCCCGGCTCGCCGCTGAAGAACGATTACCAGCCCGACCCCGACCCGGCGAAGACGCTGCTGGGCGAGCGGCAATGGGAGTGGCTGGAGGAACAGTTGCGCGAGCCGGCGGACCTGCGGATCGTCTGTTCGTCGATTCAGTTCGGCCACGAGTACAACGGCTGGGAGTCGTGGACCAATCTGCCGGCCGAGCAGCAGCGGATGCTGGACCTGATCCGTTCGACCAGGGCCAACGGCGTGGTCTTTATATCGGGCGACGTGCACTGGGGCGAAATCTCCCGCCGCGAGATCCCCGGCGGCTACCCGCTGTACGACGTGACGGCCAGCGGGATCACGGAAACCTGGCCGACGGTCGAACCGAACCGCTTCCGCGTGCCGGACACGACCGCCGGCAGCATCGTGCGGCAGAACCACTTCGGCCAGATCGACATCGACTGGCAGGCGGCGGAGCCTCGCGTCACGCTGCAAATCGTCGACCGGGACGGCAAGGCCTGGAACACGCTCGCGATCCCGCTCTCGCAACTCGCCTTCTGAGCCGAAAAGGTGTCAGGTACCTTTATGGCGATTTGGGCAATGTGGCGGGCCTGCCGCGTCCGCGTAGCGTCGATTCCAGGCCGAAGCGCCGCACCGTTCTGGTGACCCAGGCCTCGTCACCAAAGGGCACGCCTCTGGAAATGGAGCGTTGCATGGCCTGCCGCTCCTGGTCGGTGAGCGGAGCCGCGACAAAGTCGACCCAGTTGGATCGCCGCGGGATCGGCCACGCCGCCAAGAGCGACTTGTCCGACTTCGTGCCGTGCGCCCACCGCCAGAGACTGCCAAACCGCCACTGGTCCGGCCAGTCGCACAGACCGGCCGTGTAGGCGTTCCGCTCCACATACCGGCAGACGGCCAGAAAGTGACGGTCGTCCTGGACGGGAAACGACTTGAAGCGGCCCTGATACAGGTGGCCGTCTCCCACGGACTGATAATGGGCATGATGGCGCTGCGTGTGCGTCAGTCCCAACCACTGGCCGAATCGCCCCATTTCCCCGTCGACCTCCGGACTGACCACCATGTGCCAGTGATTCGGCAGGAGGCAATACGCAAACAGTTTGATTTGCGAGCGTTCGAGCGCTTCCTCCATGATCCGCTCAAAGGCTTCGAAGTCCTCCCCCTTATGAAAGATTGGCTCGCGCCGGTTGCCCCGGTTGAGCATGTGGTAAATGCCATTCGCCTCGTCGGCCCTGGGTGGTCTTCCCATGCAACCGTCCCTCCTAAGTTGCAGAGGATAACCGCCGCAATTTACCCAGTCAACTATAAAGGTACCTGACACCTTTTCGGTACATAGACGCAGTCCGGTTCAGCGGCGTAGGGGTCGCCGGTGACGGCGTAGGCCCGGGCGCGGCTGCCGCCGCAGAGGTGCCGGTACTCGCACACGCCGCACTTGCCGCCCAGGGCGTCGGCATCGCGCAAGCGGCGGAAGATGGGGCTGTGCTGGTACACGTCGACGATGTGGTTGAACGGAAAGGCGCCGCACACCAGCGGCAGAAAACCGCTGGGATGGATCAAGCCGGCGTGGCTCAGAAACATCACTCCCCGGCCGTCGTTCACTCCAGGGAACCCGTGCGCCCAGCCGCCGCGAGCCGATTGCCTTGCCATGCCCTCGTCCTGCGCCCGCTCCTGCTGGCGGCGCTGGAGCACAAACCGGCGATAGTGCATGCCTTCGGTCGTCTTGATCGCGAACGGATACTGCTTGGAGAGCGCCCACAGCCGGCCAAACGCCGCCTCGTACTGCTCGCCCGTCAGACGCATCGCGGCGGTCGCCCGCCCGACCGGGATGATCAGGAACAGCGACCAGAGCACCACGGGATGCCGAGCCAGCAAGGCCGCGATCTGTTCAAGCTGACCGTAACTGGCGGGCGTGAGGGTCGTGTTGACTTGCAGCGGAATCCCGCACGCCTCGGCGTCGGCCATGATCCGCTGAGTCTGAGCAAAGCTGCCTGGCACGCCCCGCAACACGTCGTGGGTGGCGGCGTCCGCCCCGTCAATGCTTACCGCCATCCGCGCGATCCCCGCGTCCTTCAGCCGGCGGATCGCGTCGCCGGTCACCAGGGGCGTCGGTGACGGCGTGATCGCCGTCTGCAACCCCTGGCCCACGGCATGGGCAATCAGCTCGAATACGTCGGCCCGCTTGAGTGGATCGCCACCCGTGATCACCAGCAACGGCGGTTCCGGAAACTCCGCCAACTGATCGATCATCGCCAACGACTCGGCCGTGCTCAGCTCATGCGGATCCGCCGCCGGCTGAGCGCAGGCCCGGCAATGCAGACAGACCAGATCACAGGCCTTGGTGATCTCGTAGAATACCAGCAGCGGGCTCAGATCGAAGTTCCGCCGGCCACTGACCGGCCGCCGCGAAGCTCGCTCGGCGAGCGAAACGTCTGGGCTGGAGGAGAAAGCGTCCTGGACAGGGAAAGTTGGCGCGGACATCGTTCCTGGCTCCCCTGGCAGTCCCGGTCGGACCGCCGACCTGTTCGGCGCTCGACATTCAGGATGTTATTATCCATAATAGCACCTGGCAACTTCCGGCGTCAAGCCGGCCGGCCGGTCGCGGTTCCGGCGAGATCCGGGCGGCGGCCGAGGAAAATTCCACCATGAAGGAGGCGAGTTTGCCCGGAGAACCAGATGCCGAGACGGCGAGCGGAGATCGCATCGCCAACCCCAAGCAACGACGCGTGGCGATCATCGGCGCTGGCATTTCGGGGCTGGCCGCCGCGTTGCACTTGCGGGACCGGCTGCCGGAAGCCAGCTTGACGGTGTTCGAAGCCGCCTCCCGGCCGGGAGGCGTCCTGCACACGGTGCGCCAGGACGGATTCCTGATCGAGACCAGCGCCGACAGCTTCATCACGACCATGCCCTGGGCCCTGCGTCTTTGCCAGCGGTTGGGCCTGGAAGACCGCCTGCTGCAGACCGACGCCGCTCACCGGCGAGCGTTCGTGGTGCGGCGCGGAAGATTGCTGCCGATCCCCGACGGCCTGATGATCATGGCGCCCAGCCGCCTGGGACCGCTGGTGACCACTCCGATCCTGAGCCCCTGGGGCAAATTGCGGATGGCGGCCGAACTGTTCGTGCCGCGCGGTTCGGGCCGCGACGAAAGCCTGGCCTCGTTCGCTCGCCGGCGCTTCGGCCGCGAAGGCTACGAACGGTTGATTCAACCGCTGGTGGGCGGGATGTACACGGGCGATCCGGAACAGCTCAGCATCCAGGCGACGATGCCCCGCTTCCTCGACATGGAGCAGACGCATGGCAGTTTGATCCGGGCGATGCGCCGCAAGCCCCGAAGCGAGGGCGGCAAACAGAACGGCAATCCGAGCGACCGGACGAGCGGCAGCGGCGCGCGGTATGGTCTGTTCGTGGGGCTGCCGGACGGAATGTCGGAGCTGATCGCGGCGATGGTGCGAGCACTGCCGGCCGGCTCGATCCAGTGCGGCGCCGCGGTTCAGAGCCTGACGCGCACGCCGGCCGGCGACTGGCAGCTAGTGATCGCCGGGCAGCCGGCGCCCCTGTCGTACGACGCCGTCGTGGTGGCGACATCCATCGGCCAATCCCGCTCGCTGCTCGCCGGCGTGGATCCGGAACTGTCCGTCTTGCTGGACGAGATCCCGACCAGCAGCAGCGCGGTCGTGTCGCTGGGCTATCGCCGGGAGCAGATCCAGCATCGGCTCGACGGCTTCGGCTTTGTCGTGCCCCGCATCGAACCGCTGCCGATACTTTCCGGCAGCTTCTCCAGCGTCAAGTTTACGGGTCGAGCGCCCGACGGGCAGGTGCTGATCCGCGTCTTCCTCGGCGGTGCCGTTCGACCCGAACTGCTGGACCGTGACGATCCGCAGTTAATTCAAGTCGCCCATGAATCGCTTGCCGGGCTGCTCGGTATCCGCCAGCAGCCGATCGTCAGCCTGGTCAGCCGCTGGAATCAGGTCATGCCCCAGTACCTGGTCGGCCACACCGAGCGGATCGCCAGGATTCGCGAGCGGGTGGCCAACTGGCCGGGCCTGGCACTTGCCGGGAACGCCTTCGAAGGGATCGGCGTGCCGCAGTGCATTCATTCCGGGCAGCAGGCGGCGGAACGGCTGGCGGAAGAGCTGGCGTAGCGTCATAGTCGCCTTTCGCTCCGCGAAAGTAGCGTTTTGTCGCCTTTCGCTCCGCGAAAGTAGCGTGGCCGCGGAGAAGAGTCGAATTGGCGACGCAAAGTCGAATTGCGACGCGCGCTACTTTCGCGGAGCGAAAGGCGACTATGGCGGAGCGAAAGGCGACAATGGCGGCAATGCTCAGTCCCGCACCAGTTCCAGCGTGCCCCAGAGACTGGGGTCTTCCTGGATCGGAAATTCCGGGCCCAGGCTCAAGGTCTGCCAGCCCAGTTCGCGGTCGACGATGGCATACGAGAAGCCCAGTCTTGGATGCTCGGCCACGTCGAACCCGGTCAGCGCCGCGGCGGCGACGTGGGCTTGCAGCAGGTAGCCATCCCGCAGCGGCTGGCTGGCGACGCGCAGTTGGTGCGGGTGGATCGGCTTGGGATGTTCGCGGGCCCGATTGATCGGCAGCAGCGTGGCCAGCGGCGACAGGCCCGCCCGTCCCGCTCCCGCCGGCATGAACGCCAGGTGATGGCAGAAGCGGGAGGCCCGATGCACGTTGTGCGTGTCGCGGGTGTCCAGCCAGATGTGCAAGCCGTCACTGTCCTCCACGCGCGTCGCGCGGCACCAGATCGGCTGCTGCTTGCCGACCACCCGCAGCGTCCACAGCAGGCCGTCCTCGTTCCACGCGGCCCGCAGGTCGGCGAACACGCGCGAGCCTTCCAGTTCGCGGAAGCTGGGCAGCAGGCATTCCTCCGGCAGCTCAAAACCCCGCTCCGTCCAGTCCACCTGGCGGTACAGGCAGGGCACGGTGAAACGAAACAGGAAGGCCGGGTGCAACAGCGACTGGGGCGACGTGGGATTCATGAGGACTCCTTCAGCGCTGCCAGGTGCTCGCGGAGGAACTCGCGCAGATCTCCTTGCTCCAGATCACCCGGACGGACGAATGACAGCTTGACCAGGTCGCGGTTCGGGCCGCGCGTGTCCAGGTCGGGCTGAGTGCCCAACTGGGCGATCCGGCCCAATGCCACGCGGCCCTTGGGACCGGCGAGCGTCAGGTGGACGGCGTCCGGGCGCTTGGTTTGAATGGTCGCCCAAGGCTCGCGCTGCGGGGACACGAGCAGGTGCACCACCTGCTGGCTGGTCCACTGGTATTCGCCCTCCGGCGCTACTTCGCCGAGCAGCGCCACCAGTTTTTCCAGCAATTCCACGGGCCAGGCGATGGGACGGTTGGGAGGAAAGCCCCGGCGGAGCAGGTGCCACTTTTTGCCCAGCACCTTCCAGGGCATGACATCTTCCGGGTTGGCCGCCACGTGTTCGATTGCGGTCTGGAACGATTCCACGGCCGACTCGACGAACTGCCAGAACGCCGGCTTGTCAAGCTCTTCCAGGCTGTGAGCGTTGATCTGGACTTCGCGCCAGTGGCTATCCACCGAACGGCATTTCACTCGCGGTTCGTTGCCGTAGATCGGCAAATGGTCCATCTGATTCAGGGTCTTCAGCCCCAACTGTTCGACCAGCGTGTCTTCCTGGAACGCGCCGCGAGCGACGCGAAACTTCAACTTCAGCAGCCAGTTTTCGCCCGTCAGCGCGTGCAGGAACCAGCCGTCCGTTTTCCGCTCGGCCGCGATTTCCACCACGCCGCGGTTGCTCCAGTCGGTCGGGCTGAACGAGCCCGTTTGCTGAACGCAATCGACCACACGTTCCAGAATCCGCCCGTCCCAGCGACAGGGCGAGCCGTCGCGTCCCACACGGTCTTGTGTGTGCCAGCGACGCCCATCCACTTCCCAGGGCATTTTGGCATCGCGGCCCACGTCACTCAATTCCAGATCGCCCTCGCGCGGCTGGCTGTCGGCAAAGCGGTCGTAGCGATGCCGCGGCGCGTGCGGCCCGCGGGCCAGCACGTCGCGGAGGATCGCGGCGGTGTGCGAGCCGGGCGCG
>JAGFJK010000071.1 GCA_024102795.1 Pirellulaceae bacterium | reverse complement strand
GGCGCCCTTGCCGCCGCCGCAGTACGGACCGGCCGGTGGCACGCCGCAGTACGGCGGGCCGGTCCCCGCGCCGCAGTATGGACCGGCTGCGGGAGTTCCGCAGCCTGGTGCGCCAGTTCCCGCGCCGCAGTATGGCGGACTGGGACCCGCGCCGCAGTACGGGCCGATCCTGCCGGAGCCGGGCGTGTTTGGCCAGCCGGACTACGGGCCGGTGCTCGGCGCCGAACAGCCGCCGATCGGCACGCCCGTGCCGTTTGACGTGTACTTGCGCGAGGCGCGGACCGGTCGCTTCATGATGGGTGTCGGCGTCAACTCGGACGCCGGGGTGACCGGGCAGATCGTGATCGACGAACGGAACTTCGACATCACGCGGATCCCGACCAGTTGGAGCGACATTGCCAACGGCACGGCCTTTCGCGGCGCCGGCCAGGGCTTCCGGATCGAAGCGATGCCGGGCAACCAGGTGCAGCGCTACCTGGCCAGCTTCACGGAACCGTACCTGTTTAATACGCCGGTCAGTTTGAACCTGAGCGGGTTCCTGTATGACCGGGGCTTTTTTGACTGGAATGAACAGCGGCTGGGCGGGCGCGTCTCGTTGGGTTACCGCCTGACGCACGACCTGTCGTTCGCGGCCGCCTTGCGGATGGAAAGTGTCGACATCTACCAGCCACGCGTGCTGGGCGTGCCGGAACTGGACGCCGTGCTGGGGCAGACCGAGTTGTACAGCGGCCGCTTCACACTGACCCACGACACGCGCGACGTGCCATTCTTCCCGACCGAGGGGCATTTGTTCGAACTGTCGTTCGAGCAGGCCTTCGGCAGCTTCGACTACCCGCGCGGCGAACTGGATTACCGCAAGTACTTCCTGCTGCGGGAACGGCCCGACGGGTCCGGACGCCATACGCTGGCCGCCGGATTCCAGTTGGGCTTCAGCGGCACCGACACGCCGCTGTACGAGAACTACTTTGCCGGCGGCTTCTCCACGCTTCGCGGTTTCAGCTTCCGCGGCGCATCGCCGGTCACCAGCGGCGTGATCGTGGGCGGCCAGATGCGGGCCCTGGGCTCGCTGGAATACTTCTTCCCGATCACGGCGGACGACATGGTCAAGGGGGTCGTGTTCTGCGACTACGGCACGGTGGAGAAGCAGATCGAAGTGGACTGGAACAACTTCCGTGTCGCTCCGGGCTTCGGCCTGCGGATCGCCGTCCCCGCGCTCGGCCCCGCCCCGCTGGCTCTGGACTTCGCCTTCCCGGTGGCGCACGCCGAATCGGACGATCTGCAGACGTTCAGCTTCTTCATTGGCGTCGGCCGCAGCTAGGGGCCTGCCGAACAGTATTCCATCAGGCGAGGAGTGAACAGCCTGGCTGCCTCTGGCTCCCTCCCCGCTTCGAGGTCGTGCAGCTTATTAGTTGTTTTGCTGTGGGGATTTAGCCCGACAGACCCGGCACAGTAGGGTTGGCGTCCGTTGCAGCAGACGCCCCCCTTAAGATCCATCTGGCCCCCTCCCCGGCTTCCGGGGAGGGCTGGGGAGGGGCTCTTGGTCACACGGTGCAAGCCCAGCCATTGCCCGGCGATTCCGCTCGACCGTGACCAGGTCATTTTCATGCCGATGCTGGCTACCCTTATCCGCAAGCAGAAGTTGCCAATGGCGCCTTCGCTGTTCGGAAATATCAATCGCGTGGGACTTTGTCCTTCGCAGCCTCGGTGAATGGCGTGGTCCCAATCAGCCTCTAAGAACCCCTCCCCAGCCCTCCCCGGAAGCCGGGGAGGGAGCCAAAGGGGCCGTAATCTCCGACATACCTACAACTTAAATTAAAAGCTGCACGACCTCCTTCCGGGGAGGGAGCCAGAGGGATCTCAAGGGGGTAGTGCTCACCGAAGTGGAGGCAGTCCCAAGTCTGTCTCGTTCGTCGCGCCAAATCCCCACGGCAAAAGTCTTATAAGCTGCACGACCTCTTTCGAGGATGTGTTCCTTGGCACGTGGGCCAAACCAAGCCACGAACCGCCGAGCCCGCACGATCGAGTGCCTCAAGAGGCCGAGCGTTTCCAGTCGTTCAAGTCGTGGACCGAGTCGTCCAGCAGATCGCCGGCGGGAACCACCTGCGACAGGTCGCCGGAGAAGTGAGCCAGCTCGGCCACGGAGTTCACCACCAGATCGGGCTGGTACGGATAGCGATCGATTTCCGCGCGGCTCGTCCCGCCCGAAAGCGTGAGGATGGTCCGGTATCCCATCTGCACGCCGCCCAGGATATCGGTTTCCATGGTGTCCCCCACCATGATCGTCTGGGACGTGGTGAGTCCCAGTTCCTTGCGAGCGGCCCGCATCATAATCGGGCTGGGCTTGCCGATACTCATGGCACGTGAGCCGGTCGCCGTCTCCAGGTAGGCCACCGTCGCCCCGCATCCGGGGCGCGTCCCGGTGGCGGTGGGGCAGTTGGGGTCGAGGTTGGTGGCGATCAGTTTGGCACCGTCCAGCAGCAACTGCACGGCGGTCTCCAGCATCTCCAGCGTCACGGCCCGCCCCTCACCCACCACCACGTAATCGGGCGAGCGATCGACGATCGAGTACCCGTTGCTGTGCAGGGCCGTCAGCAGCCCGCCTTCGCCAATCACAAAGGCCGTGCCTCCCGGCTTGTGGCGTGCCAGGTACCGGGCGGTGGCCATGGCGCAGGTAAAAACGTGCCGTTCGTCGGCCGCGATGCCCATCCGCGAGAGCCGCGTGGCGACGTCGCGGCGCGTGCGCTGGCTGTTGTTGGTCAGAAACAGATACGGGATCTGTTCCCGCTGCAGCCGCGCGATGAACGCCTCGGCGCCGGGGATCAGTTCGCCGCCGCGATGGATCACACCATCCATGTCAATCAGAAAACCGCGTTTCATGGCTTTTTCCTGTCGGATCGGGGCCTGCTGGCCCCAGGGAATCGCCCAGACCCAGGCGGTTCCCGACCGAGCAAATGGCATGCCGCGGCCGGCGTTCAGTCGCCTTCCACCTCCTCCAGGTAGGTGTAGCCTTGCAGGGCTTCCTCATAGAACTTCAGGCAGCGACCCGCTTCGCGGAGGTCGAAACGGCCCTGCTGCACGGCGTTCTCGACGGCCACCTGCAACCGTTTGACCAGGTCGCTGCGGTCGAACTCCACGTAGTCCAGCACCTCGCTGACCGTATCTCCCTTGATGATCGAATCCAGCACCGCCTCGCCCGATTCGTTCAGCCGCACGTGCACGGCGTTGGTGTCGCCGAACAGGTTGTGCAGGTCGCCCAGGATTTCCTGGTAGGCGCCGATCAGGAAGGCGCCCAGGTAGTACGGTTTGCCGTCGAACGGGTGCAGCCACAGCGAGCGGCGCTGGGAGCCCTGGCCGATGAAGTGATCGATCTTGCCGTCCGAGTCGCAGGTGATGTCGCCCAGCACGGCGTGGCGGGTCGGACGCTCGTCCAGGCGGTGGATCGGCATCACCGGGAACAACTGGTCGATGGCCCAACTGTCGGGCATCGACTGGAACAGCGAAAAGTTGCAGAAATACGTGTCGCTCAGCAACAGGTCCAGCTTCTGGAGTTCTTCGGGCACGTACTCCAACTGGTCGATCAGCTTGCGGATCCGCCGGCAGATGGCCCAGAACAGGCTCTCGGCCTGCCCGCGTTCCTCCAGGGGCAGATAGCCGGCCGTGAACAGCGTGACCGTCATTTCGAGGGCCTGCTGGGCGTCGTGGAAGATTTCCAGCGCGTTGGCCTCGGTCAGTTCGTTGAACGCCACCTGCAGGTCCAGCAGCGGCTGCGGCGCGTCCTCGGACAGTTCGCCCAGCGGCCGATCCGCGGAGGTGGGACCAGCCACGCCCAGCACGCCGAACACCAGCGCGCTATGATAGGCGGCGATGGCCCGGCCGCTTTCCGAGATGATCTGGGGATGCGGCACCTCGGCGTTGTCGCAGATCGTGCGAATGTGGTAGACGACGTCGTTGGCGTACTCCTGCAACGTGTAGTTCATGCTCGATTCGTTGTTCGTCTGCGAACCGTCGTAGTCGACTCCCAGGCCGCCGCCGACGTCCAGGTACTGCAGCCCGGCGCCGCGCGAGTGCAGGTCGGCGTAGACGCGGGCCCCTTCGATCAGCGCCGTCTTGACCATCCGGATGTCGGTCACCTGGCTGCCCAGGTGGAAGTGCAGCAACTGGAAGCAGTCGGCCATCTCGCGCTGTTTCAACTCGGCGAGCCCTCGCAGGACTTCGCCCACGGTAAGCCCGAACTTCGAGCGGTTGCCGCCGCTTTCCTGCCAGCGCCCGGCACCGCGGGCCGCCAGCTTGATCCGCATGCCGATCTTGGGCCGCACTCCGACCCGCTCGGCACACTTCAGCACCAGGTCCAACTCCGTGTATTTCTCGACCACCGGGATCACGTGCCGGCCCATCTTCTGAGCCAACATGGCCATTTCCACGAATTCGGCGTCCTTGAACCCGTTGCAGATGATGGGCGTGGCGGCGTCCGTCATCGCCACCACGGCCAGCAGTTCGGGCTTGCTGCCGGCTTCCAGGCCGAAGCCATATTCGCGGCCGTAGCGAATCACCTCCTCGACCACCTGCCGCTGCTGGTTCACCTTGATCGGGTAGACGCACGAGTACCCGTTCTGGTAGTCGTGATCGCGGATCGCCTTCTGAAAGGCCTCGTGGATCTCGCGCATCTGATGCTGCAGGATGCCGTTGAACCGCAGCAGAATCGGCAGATCGATCCCCCGCAGTTGCAGGTCGTCGATCAGTTGCTTCAGATCGAAGCCCTTCCGCGGGTCCTTGGTGGGATGGACGCTCAGGTGGCCGTTTTCGAGGACCGAGAAGTATCCGGCCGACCAGTCTTCCACGTCGTACAGGTCGATCGCGTCCCGCACGGACCAGTTTTCGATATCGCTCTTCAGCATGCCTGCGTCTCACTTCCCCAGCTCAATCCACTCGCGGCCGCACCAGCGGACCGAAACTGGACTATGATACCGGATCTGGGCCTCCCACAATACGGCCGTTGGCGACGCGCTGCCGCTGGAGTGGAGTCCACGACGCGAGGTGGCCGAGGGGATTGATTTATCTGGTGTGCTGGCGTCCCAGGTGGTGATATCGGTCGCTGGCGATGTTCCAACCCGACAAGGACCTCTTGCCTTTCCAGGCGCCGCGTTGTATATTTGGCTAATCATGCAAATAGCCATCTGCCGATAGGTTGAATATGGACGCTCGCATCGACCAACGCCGCTACGAAACGCGGGCCAGGATTCTCAAGGCCCTGGCTCACCCCTCCCGGCTGAAGCTGATCGACAAGCTGTCCGAGCGGGAGGAGGTCTGTGTGTGCGACTTGACGGAGACGATCGGCTGCGACATGTCGACCGTTTCCCGCCACCTGGCACAGCTTCGGGCAGCGGGCATCGTGGAGAGCGAAAAGCGGGGCCAGATGGTGTTTTACCGCTTGCGAGTCAAGTGTTTGCAGAGTCTGTTCGGCTGCATTGAGTCGGTGGCCCGCAGCCACGTGGAGGAGCACCTGGTCGTGCTGTCGTGAGGATTGACACTCGCGGGGGTTGTTTGCCACCCCCACTTTTTTATTGCCTATAATTTGGCTAATGCGCCAAATATGCAATAAGTTGCCGCTGAACGCAAGAAAGCAGGTGCCGCCATGAGCCGTGAGCTGAGGATTCTGGCCGTCTTTGTGGGAGTGTTCCTGTTTGCCTACTTCGTGCCGCTGGCCACGCCCCGGTTCGACGCCGCCAGCGATTCGGTGGGGGCCCAAGTCAGTTCGGCCATCATCGAGGCGTTTCTGCTGCTGCAGTGGTACGCCCGCAATCACACCCTGGCGTGCGTCGTGCCGGCGTTGTTCATCGCCGGGGCGATTACGACCTTTCTCTCCAAGGAGTCGGTGCTTCAACACCTGGGCCCCAAGGCCAACCAGGCCGAAGCCTATTCGGTGGCCTCGGTCTCCGGCACGGTGCTGGCGGTCTGTTCCTGCAGCGTGCTGCCGATGTTCGCGGGGATTTACCGGGTGGGCGCCGGCCTGGGGCCGGCCGCCTGTTTTCTCTACGCCGGACCGGCGATCAACGTGCTGGCGATTTTCCTGACCGCGCGCGTCTTGGGCTGGGAACTGGGAGTGGCTCGCGTACTGGGGGCGACGCTCTTCGGAGTGGTCATTGGGCTGTTGATGGCCGTGATTTTCCGCCGCAGCGAGGAGCAGCGGACGCGGGCCACGTTGGCGCTGCCCGATCCGCCGGCGGCCCGGCGACCGCTCTGGCAGAACGCCTCGCTGCTGGCGGCCATGCTGGCGCTGCTGGTCTTCAGCGACTGGTTCAATCCGGGCGACAAGCAGATCCGGCTGACCGACGGCACCGAGTTCGCCGCCGTACTGCAGTACGAGACCGAGTCGAGTTACGACCTGCGGCTCAAGCAGGCCGTGCTGGGCAAGCAGGCGTCGGAGGTCGTGCGCATCGCCAAGGCGGAGGTGGCTCGGATCGAGGACGTCAAAACCTGGGTCACCCGCATTTATGAATACCGCTGGTACCTGGCCGGCGCGATGGGCCTGCTGGTGGCGATCATGAGTCTGGCCTGGCTCAGCCGGGACGATTTCCAGGAGTGGATGGCCAACTCGTGGGAGTTCGCCAAGCTGTTGATTCCGCTGCTGTTCGGCGGCGTGTTCGTGGTCGGCTTCCTGGGAGCGTTGGTGCCGGAGAAGCAGGTGGCCGCGCTGGTCGGGGACAACAGTCTGCTGTCGAACTTCATCGCCTCGGTCATCGGTTGCCTGTTCTATTTCGCCACGTTGACCGAGGTGCCGATCCTCGAAGCGCTGATGCGCAACGGCATGGCCAGCGGGCCGGCGTTGGCTTTGTTGCTGGCCGGCCCCGCGCTGTCGCTGCCCAGTATCCTGGTGATCCGTTCGGTGATCGGCGACCGCAAGACGGCAGTCTTCGTGGCGCTGGTGATCGCAATGGCCACGTTTGCCGGTCTGGGCTTCGGGGCGATTTATCCGGACATCCCGCTCCACGTTCGGACCGCGACCGCGAATCTCACGGCGCCGGCCGATTCCACGGCCGCCACAGGACGGTCTGTTCCGCTCGACCCGGCACCCGCCGGGCAGCTTTCCAATTCCAGTGCCGACGCTCGTCTACCCGCAGGAGAGAAGCCATGAAAAACGTCCTGATCCTGGGCACCGGATGCCGTAAATGTGCCCACCTGCAGGCTCAAGCCGAGCAGGCCGTCAAGAACCTGGGCATCCAGGCGGAGATTCAGAAAGTGGAGGACATCACGAAGATCACGGAGTACGGCGTGTTCATGACACCGGCCCTGGTCGTGGACGGCCAGGTGAAGACGCAGGGCAGGATTCCGACGGTGGCGGAGATCGAGAAGTTCGTCGGGTAAGGCTCACGGGCCGAAGGAGCATTGTCATGTGGTTCAAACGGATTCTGACCGCGGGTCTGCTGTTGTTCGTCGGAGTGACGCTGGGAGTGATTGTGAGCAGGGGCGAGCGGCCTGCAACCGCACCGGCCGCAAGCGTTGAAACGACGGAAGCGGCCGGCGAGCTGGACAAGGCGGCGACGGAGGTAACCGCGGCGCCGCCGATCCGCGACGGCGTGGTGGTGACCTACTTCCATAGCCAGACGCGCTGTCCCACGTGCCGCACGATTGAGTCGCTGGCGCATGAGGCGGTCGAGTCGCGGTTTGCCGACGAGTTGGCTGGCGGCAGCGTGCAGTGGCGCACTTTGAGCTACGAGGCCCCGGCCAACCAGCAGCAGGCGGAACGCTACCAGGTGCTGGCTCCGACGGTCGTCGTGTCGCGTGTCGCTCAGGGACAGGAAACAGGCTGGAGCCGACTGGATCGGGTCTGGCAGTTGACCGACGACCGCGCGGCCTTCGCGGATTACGTGCAGGAAGAGATGCTCAAGCTGTGGCCGACCGCCAGCCGTTGAATTCATTCCTTCGCGCCCCGCTGGTGGCGAATCTGTTGGCGGCGGAACTGCCGGAAAGGACACCCCGATGCAAGAGTATGCACTGGCCCTCGCCACGGCCTTGTGGTTGGGCCTGCTGACGTCGATCAGCCCTTGTCCGCTGGCCACGAACATCGCGGCCATCAGCTACATCGGGCATCGGGCGGGCAACAACAGACACGTCTTCTTGAGCGGCCTGCTGTACACGTTCGGCCGCACCCTGGGTTATGTGGCCTTGGCGATGGTGATCGTGGCGGCGACGCTTTCTGTGCCGCAACTTGCCCGCTCGCTGCAGGCCTGGATGCACCTGGCATTGGGACCGCTGCTGATCCTGGTCGGCATGGTGTTGCTCGGCCTGCTGTCCTTTGACTTCGGTGGCCTGGGGCTATCGGAAAGCTTGCGGCGGAGAGTTGAGGGGATGGGGGTGTGCGGAGCGCTGGTGCTGGGAGTCGCCTTCGCGCTGGCGTTCTGCCCGACTTCCGCGGCGCTGTATTTTGGCAGTTTGATCCCGCTGTCGGTCCAGAGCGGTTCCAGCCTGGTGTTGCCGCTGGTGTATGGAGTGGGGACCGCGGTGCCGGTGCTAGTGTTCGCCTTCATCCTGGCCTTCAGCGCTCGTTCGCTGGGCGCGGCGTTCAACGTGCTGGGCCAGGTGGAACGTTGGGCCAGACACCTGACGGGCGTGATCTTCATCGGCGTGGGCCTGTGGTTCTCGGCGAAGTACGTGTTCGGGTGGTTTTGAACCGCGGGGAGGTGAATTGAAGAGCGTCACTTGAGACGCACATGTAGCCCGACGCGTTCGCGAGGGAGAACTGGTTAGCGGGCCTCCCTCGCTGACGTTTCGGGCTAACTGTTGCGAAGCTCCCTCGCTTACGCGTCGGGCGGCATGCGGCAATGACTTAAGTCCAACGTGATGCTGTAGAACGAATTGGTGCGCCACCCATTCCTCCTGGGCGTGACTGACAGTCGCCACCCCTTGACACGCGTTCCGGAATGTGTACGCTTGTTCACACTTGGGCGATCTGTCGGCAGGTCAGGCAGCAGGTCAGCGAGGGGTGCAGGTGGGGCATGAGCGATCGTCGGGGCGCTGGTAATGATAGCGCTGATATTCACAGCGCTGATGCTCCTGGTGCCGGGAGCGGGAGTTCCGCCATCGAGGACGCGCTGCGGACGTGGTTTGGATTTGAACAGTTCCGGCCGGGGCAGCGGGAGGTGATCGAGCATCTGGTGGCGGGTCGCAGCGCGGCGGCCGTGTTTCCCACGGGGGGCGGCAAGTCGCTGTGTTATCAACTGCCGGCCTTGCTGCTGCCGGGCGTGACGCTGGTGGTCAGCCCGCTGATCGCCCTGATGAAGGACCAGATCGACGTGCTGGTGGCTCGCGGGATCGACGCGGCCCGGCTGGATTCCAGTCTGTCGCTGGACGAGTCGCGGGAGGTGATGGAGCGGTTGCGGAGCGGCCAGTTGCGGTTGCTGTATGTGGCACCGGAACGGTTTCACAACGAGCGGTTTCGGGAGCAGGTGGAGCGGCTGCGGATCGGGCTGTTCGCGGTGGACGAGGCGCACTGCATTTCGGAGTGGGGGCACAATTTCCGGCCCGACTATCTGAAGCTGGCCCGTTTCGCCCGGCAGTGCGGCGCGGAGCGCGTCCTGGCATTGACGGCCACCGCCACGCCGCAGGTGATGGACGACATCTGCCGGCAGTTTGAAATTGAGCCGCGGTGCGGGATTCGGACGCCCTTTTACCGGGCGAACCTGGAGCTGCGGGCCACGCCGGTCGTGGCGGGCCAGCGGGACGAGGTGCTGGCCAGCCGGCTGCGGGACCGCTCGCCGGGCCCGACCATCGTCTACGTGACGCAGCAGAAGACGGCCGAACAGGTGGCGGCGCAACTGGCTGGACAAGGCTGGCCCGCGCGGGCCTACCACGCCGGAATGCCGGACGACCTGCGGCACGAAACTCAAGACTGGTTCCTGGCCAGCGACCAGGCGATTGTCGTGGCCACGATCGCCTTCGGGATGGGGATCGACAAGGCGAATATCCGCTACGTCTATCACTACAACCTGGCCAAGAGCCTGGAGAATTACGCTCAGGAGATTGGCCGCGCCGGGCGCGACGGCGTGCCGGCCGTCTGCGAAACGCTGCTCTGCCCGGCCGATCTGCGGACGCTGGAGAATTTCGTCCACGGCGACACGCCGACCGCGGCGGCGATGGAGTCGTTCGTGACCGGGATGTTTCAGCGCGGGGAGCAGTTCGATGTGAGTTTGTACGAGCTATCCCAGGAGCATGACATCCGCGACCTGGTGCTGCGGACGCTGCTGACGTATCTGGAACTGGAAGGGTACCTGGACGGCGGCACGCCGTTCTACGCCGACTACCGCTTCAAGCCGCTCGCCTCGTCCGCCGACATCCTGGCCCGCTTCGACGAAGCGCGGCGCGAGTTCCTGGCCGCCCTGTTCCGGCAGGCGCGGAAGGCCCAGACCTGGTTCGAGGTGAACCTGGAACGGGCCGCGGCGACCGGTTCGGACCGGCAGCGAGTGGTCCGGGCGCTGGATTATCTGGCGGAGCTGGGGTTGCTGGAGCTGAAAGTCTCCGGCCTGCGGCACCGCTATCGCCGCCTGCGCATGCCCGATGATCCCGCGGACTTGGCTCAGCGAATGTATCGGCAGACGGTCCAGCGCCAGCAGCGGGAGCTGGATCGGGTCCGGCAGGTACTGGACCTGCTCAGCGGCGACCAGTGTCTTGTCTCGCGGCTCGGCGAGCACTTCGGCGAGCCGCTCGACCTGCCCTGCGGCCATTGCAGCCGCTGCCTGGACACGGCTCCCCCCGCGCCGCTGCCTGCCCTGGCCCAGCCGGTGATTGAAGACCGCCTCTGGCAGCAGGCCCTGACCCTGCGCCGGGAACGCGCCAGCGTGCTCGAACCGCCCGTGGCGTTCACGCGGTTCTTGTGCGGGGTGAGCAGCCCGGCGCTAGTGCGCGGCAAGCTGACCCGGCACGAACTGTTCGGCTGCCTGGCCGACGTGCCATTCGAGCAGGTCCTGGCCCGCAGTTGAGTGAGCACCGCGGAGCCTTGCAGGAACAATCCATGACCGACACCCATCTGCCGCAAGTGTAACGTCCCGATGGTGCAGCGCAAGGCAACAAAAGGACCCAACGCCGGGCGGCAGTTCTGGGGCTGTCCGAACGATCCGAAGTGCCGCGAAGTTGGTTGAAATGAATCGCGCTGCCTGGCCCGTCACCCGCGGAACAACTCCCCGACATCTTCGATTGAGACGGTACAAAGATAGGGGTAGGGAGAGCCGGTTGAATTCCCGGCTCCCCCTCCCTCCGAACCGTACGGGCGGTTTTCCCGCATACGGCTCTCCCGTCAGCAGGTGCTTATGGATTGGACGAAACGCTGTTGGGCTTCATTCAGGCTGACGAGCCCATGCTGCGTAAAGTAGGCATTCGGCCAGCGCTGCGTGCGACTTAGTCGTTGCGGATTCAGCCGGTGGCGTTTGAGCAGGATGCGTCGGAGACGCCGGCGCACCATGCTGTCGTAGTCCCGGAAGATGTTCCAGAAGCAGTGGCGGAAGTAGTTGAACCAACCGCGTAGCGTACAGTTGAGACGCTGGATGATCCGTTCCAGCGACTCACCGGACTTGCGCGGAGTGAGTTCCCGGATGCGGGTGATGAACTTCTGGTGGCCCTTCGCGCGGGGGAACCGATATCTCCCGCGAAACGAGTAGCCGAGAAAGGCGAAGCTCTTGGCCCGCGAGTCCACGATATGCGTCTTTTCCGGATGCAGTACCAGGCCAGCCTGCTCCACCCACTGGCGCACATGGTTCAGGGCTTGGGATGCCTCTTCGGGAGTGCGGCAGAGGATGACGAAGTCGTCCGCATACCGCACCATCTGGAAGCCCAGATCGGCCATGTGGTGATCCAGTGGATTGAGATAGGCATTCGCCAGGACCGGGGAGAGGACCGCTCCCTGAGGAACTCCGGCTTCCGGAGTCCAGGTCTGCAGCTCTTCCATCACGCCCTGATTCAGGTACTCCTGGATGAGCTCCAGGACTCGACTGTCCGAGATTTTCTCCTGCACGATTTGGAGCAGGCGATCTTTCGGGATGGTGTCGAAGTAGCTTTTGAGATCGGCGTCGACGACGTAGACATGGCCGGATGCGAGCAGTTCTTCGACCTGCCGCAACGCATCGCGACAGCCCCGTCCGTGACGGAAGCCGTAACTGCGTTCGTGAAAGGTGTGATCGAAGATCGGTTCGATGACGTGGACCAGAGCCGTTTGCACGACTCGGTCGCGGACGGTCGGGATGCCTAAAGGCCGTTTGTCCGAGCTTCCCGGTTTGGGAATCCAGGTACGTCGTACCGGCTGAGGGCGGAACGTTCCGTCGCGTAACTGCTGTTGCAGTTGCTGGAGCTCCTCCCTTTTGTGCTCGTGGAACTCCTTGACCGTCTGCCGGTCCACGCCGGCTGCTCCCTGCTTGTCCAGCACTTTGTCCGCTGAAGCGAGCAGGTTTTTCTCACCAAAGACTTTGTCAAACAGCGTATGCCATTTACCTCCTCTCACTTTGTCTTGCAAAAGTGTCTCCAACATGCGATCCGTCCACACCGCAGGATGAGCCCACCGTTGGATGGTTGGTGGCTCTCCGGTCGGGGTAGCCGCCCAGGGCACTGTGACCGGGGTGTAGTCCTTACGTTTCTGCGGTCTGGTCATTTCGCTTCTGCCTCCCTGCCCCCCTTCGCTCCACCGCGTTATGTTGCACGGCTTCCTGGCTACTATGAGGGCTCTGACTGCTGCCTGGTCGCTTCAACTGATCCTGTCCGACATCGCCGAGTTCGTTCCCGACCGGTTGGCGATGTGCAACCGGTGGGCCAGGGCCATTGAGTCGAGCAGCGTCCCCCACTGCTGTGGTGTTTACGTCGGATCATCCACGTCCTGAACCAGGCAGCTCTCCCTGCTTATCTCGTTTGACCTTCCGATCATTCCGTCTCCAACCACCGCATCGCCATCTCGTCACGGTCGCTTTGACACGTTACTTCACCGCCGTGACTTGCCGCGTCTATCCCCCGGGCAGACCTCTCAGGTCGGTGGGATTACCGTCGCGCGGTCAAGGGTTCGCCACTACTAGCAGGCTCCCCGACAGGCTTGGCCGAATCGAGTTCACTTACGTTACGGACTGATCGTTCGTCTCAGGTTGCTCCCCACCCTTCCTCACGGAAACGCAGTTACCACTGTCGACTTCAGGCCGGTAACCTTAGCCTGGAAGGGACTTGCACCCTTCTGGTCAAACGCCTTCACAGGCGCACTAGTCATCACGCTCCACGTGATGATCCCCTGCACGGCCGACATTCCGCCTCGGTGGCCGCCTCCATCCGAGACCGCTGGCTGCTAACCCGTCGCGGGCTCTGTAGTCCTGCCGCGTTTTCGATCGAGGCGGCGTGCAAGAGGCTCATCACGCGGAGCGTGATGGCTACTTTGCTCGACAGCCGCCTCCATCCGAGGCCGCTGGCTGCTAACCCGTCGCGGACTTTGTAGTCGCGCGGCGTTTTCGATTGAGGCGGCGTGCAAGAGGCTCATTACGCGGAGCGTGATGGCTACTTTGCTCGACGGCCGTCTCCATCCGAGATCGCCGGCCGCTAACTTGTCGCGGACTTTGTAGGTCCCGCCGCGTTATCGATTGAAGCGGCGCACAAGAGGCTCATCGCGCGGGCCGCGCCAGAGGGTAAGCTGGAAGTTTTGAGCGAAGGCGATTGGCGCAAACCCTCAGGGAATCCAATGACCGGGCAGGGCGCGAGCGAGAGAATTTTTCAGGAGCTGGTCGCGGAAGTGGCCGCGGGCGTGGCAGCCAGGTATCGCCTTGGCCCGGACGAGGCCGCGGAGCTGGTAGCGCCGCTGCTGGCGGGCAATCGGAAGCTGCTGGAGCTGCTGGCCGCGGAGCCGGATCCGAAGCAAGTCCGCCGCACGCGGGTTTATAAGTCGGCCGTCGCGGCGGCCCGCAAGACGGTCT
>JAGFJK010000041.1 GCA_024102795.1 Pirellulaceae bacterium | reverse complement strand
AACCGGCCGAACTGCCGCTGGGCGGCGAACCGGGCGATGGACCGCTGCTGCACGGCAGCCTGCGATCTGTGCCAGCCGTACAACCGGCGGCAGCCGCAGTGTCGGTGAATCCGGACGGATCGTTGTCCAATGCGGCCGGCGTTTCCCATCGCCGCCAGGCATTAGGGCGCGGTGCGAACGCCGAAACTCGGCCGTTTGCCGAACCCCAGCCCATCGACCGGAACCTTTCCGCACCCGCCGGGTTGGACCCTGCGTCGACTGGTTCCCTACCGGTGGGCCGAGGCGAAGCAAATGTCCTGAGGTTTCGCCGCTGATCGGCGATCGGCTCGATCCGCATGACAGCGGCTGGCCCTTGGGGTAGAATACAGCAACCCCTGGGGCACTGTGTTCAACCTCCGACAGGCGCAGGCCCCGGCCTCTGCACGCTTGTCGCGAGGAGCATCCATGCCCGCCTGCACTCCCTCCCCCGTTTCCCTTCGGTCACGCCCCAGTTGGTCCGCTCGCCGCCATGCCTCGGCGCGCCGCGGTTCGTCCGTGCTGTTCGTGCTGGCCGTGCTGGTCGTGCTGGCCTTGATCGTCACCGCCATCATCGTGTTCTTCGTGCGCTCGGGCGACGACGAGGGCGAAGTGCCGCTGACCGTGCAGCCCGTGCGCGGCGTGTACGAACACATCGTGTTGGAACGGGGCGAGGTGGAAAGTTCCAACAACGTCGAAGTCAAATGCCTGGTCAAGTCGCTGTCGGGCAGCAGCAACACGTCGACCAAGATCCTGTCGATCGTTCCCGAAGGCACGTTCGTCAACGAGGGCGAGTGGCTGATCACGTTCGATTCGGCGTCGCTGGAGCAGGAAGCCCGCCAGCAGCGGATCAACGTGTTGACCAGCGAGGCGCTGGTGATCCAGGCCAAGGCGGTCTACGACACGGCGGTGATCTCCAAGAAGGAGTACCTCGAAGCGACCTACCTGCAGGAAGAGCGGACGATCCAGAACGAGATCTTCCTGGCCGAGCAGAAGCTGCGGGACGCCGAAACGGCGTACGAGTCGACCGAGGGTTCGGTGGCCCGCGGCTTCCTGATTCCGCTGCAACTGGAGGGTGAGAAGTTCCGCGTGGAAGCCGCCCGCAACGAACGCGATCTGGCCCTCAGCAAGCTCCAAGTACTGGCCAAGTACACCAAGGAGAAAATGCTCACCCAACTGGACAGCGATATCGAGGCGGCGCGGGTCAAGTGGCAGAACGAGCAGGAGAGTCTGACGGAGGAGCGGAAGAAGCTGCAGGAAATCGAGGACCAGATCAAGAATTGCGAGGTCGTGGCCCCGACTTCCGGCCAGGTGGTCTACGCCAACGTCCGCAGCAGCCGGTCGGGCAGCGAATTCATCGTGGAGGAAGGCGCTCAAGTCCGCCAGGGCCAGGTGCTGATCCGCCTGCCCGATCCCAAGCAGATGCAGGTCAAGACCAACATCAACGAATCCCGCATCAACCTGGTCCAGGTCGGCATGCCGGTCACGATCCGCATCGACGCCTTCGGCGAAGGCGGACTGGCCGGCGAGGTGATGAAGGTGAACGAATATCCCGAACCGGGCAACTGGTGGAGTTCCACGGCCAAGCAGTACGCCACCGTCGTGCGGATTTTGAACCCGCCGCCCGAAATCAAATCGGGACTGACCGCCGAGGTGCGGATTCACGTCCAGCACCTGGACGATGCCCTGCAAATTCCCGTGCAGGCGCTGTACGAGCACAAAGGGCAGACTTTCTGCCTGGTGCAACAGGGAGAAAAACAGTTCGAGACGCGGCGGGTCGTCATGCAGTCGACCAACGACAAGATGGTGGCGATTGACACTCAGGCCTCCGATCCGCTCGATCCGGCCGAACTGGTGGTGATCAATCCGCGGCAACATTCCGAAAAGTTCGATTTCGCGAAGTTCACGGATCTGCCGAGCGACGAGGAGTGGGCCGCGCGGGGCGGAGCCGGGCGTGCTCGGGCGAGTGGTCCAGCCGGCGCGGCGGAAACGGGGAGCGGTCCCGGCGGCGCGCCGCTGGC
>JAGFJK010000090.1 GCA_024102795.1 Pirellulaceae bacterium | reverse complement strand
CTGTTTTTGGAGCCCCACCCCTGCGGAATCCCGGGAGTTACCGCCGGGCCTGCGGGGAAGGCCCTGCTTGGAGTCAGGCGCAAGTCGTGCGTCTGAGGGAACTTGGGGTACAACGCAACCGGCTCCTGCCCCCTGACAACTATTTGACACGCCGGTGCAGGTCGCTAAAATGAGGCATGGTAGTCAGGTTCTGACCTGCCGCCACCGGACCGCATAAGTTGGTTCCAGCGTCGCCCAGCCGGGCAACTGCTTGCTTTCGCCGCTTGTTTGCGTTGCCGCTCACAACATCCCACCCCACCTTGCGAGAGCGAAGCCATGGCGACTCTGTTTGGATTTGGCATGCCGGGGCCAATGGAACTGGTGATTATTCTGGCCATTCTGCTGCTGTTGTTTGGCGGCGCGAAGCTTCCTTCCTTGATGCGCAACATCGGACGCAGTGCCTTGGAGTTCCAGAAGGGCGTCAAGGGCCTGGAAGACGAAGCCGAGAAACCCGAAGAGAAAAAGTCGGAGACCTGATCGCCGGGGCTGCTGTTCCATCGGCCGTCGGCGTCTCGCGAGTAGCGGCTTGAGTGCGATTGGGTCTCCTGGCCGTTTATTGCCCGGATCGAGGTCCGATCGCCCGGTTTTCCAGCGACCGTCGACTCGCCGACTGAAGCGGGTGCCTCCGGCATCCGGTTTTCGGGCGACAGTGACTCGTGCGACAACTTGGGAGAACGATATCGATGTTCGGTCTCGGAGTGCAGGAATTGATGATTATCGGCGTGGTCGCCGTGCTGTTGTTTGGGAAGAAGCTGCCCGAGGTGGCTCGTTCGCTGGGCTCCAGCTATCGCGATTTCCGCAAGGGGCTGGGTGACATCCAGTCGCAGATGGACTTCCGCGATGTGTATTCGGGTGGCACGTCGAGCTACTCCAGTGCCAGCACCAGCCGCCGCACCACCACCACCTATGACGATTACGACGACCTGGACGAAGCCACGGCGCCGAAGTTCGAACCGCCGCCGGCCGAGCCCGAACTGGGCGGAAGCCCGGCGGACGATTCCAAGGTCCAGGGCGGGTAGGACGAGGTGGCGACGAGCTGGTCGGCCGTCGGCGGTCAGTTGGCTGCACATGAGTGCCCATCACCCCTTGGCCAGGCCGGCCCATCACGACCTCGCACGCCTGGCGACGGCGGGGAGTTGCCTGCCTTTTTTTGGCCGGAAGGCCGCTGGCGGAGTCGCCTGGGATCAAGTAAATTCAGCACAGTTCGAGCAGGCAGCTCAGGTCTCGACCGAGCCGCTCGACAGGGGGCGATTGGCTCAGCTGGTTAGAGCGCCGCACTCACATTGCGGAGGTCACTGGTTCGAATCCAGTATCGCCCACTCTTGCTGACCTTGCGTAGGTCCTCTCTCCCGTAGGCACTCTGGTCAGGAGCATTCCTGGTGGCCACTTACATCAGCACGCTTCGTTTTACCGAGCAGGGCGTCAGGTCGATCGGCGAGACCACTCGACGGGCTTCCGCGTTCAAGTCGGCCGCCAAGAAGATGGGCGTCAAGGTTGTGAACATCTACTGGACGTTGGGAGCTCATGACGGGGTGCTCATCTTCGAAGCACCCGACGAGCAGACGGCGACGGCCGCGATGTTGCAACTGGGGGCGTTGGGCAACGTGCAAACGTCGACCAGCCAGGCCTTCAACTCGTCCGAGATGGACGCCATCCTGGCGAAAATGGGCGGCTGACCGCCCGACCGCGACACTCGCGCTACTTCCGCGGCTGTTGTTCGGCCGCCAGTTGGAATTCCGCCACGCGGACCTGGGTTTCCAGCAACCGCAGTTCGGCGTTTTCGCTGGACGTATCTTCCCGACCCTGGTTTTGTCGCAGCCGGATCCGTTCCAGTTGGCGCTGGTTCAGCGCCACGATCTGGTCCAGTTTGCGGCGGGCCTGATCGGTGTTGCCGGTGGCCAAGGCCAGGGCGTGCTCGGCTTCGTACAACTGTTGCTCGGCCCGATGTTTCACGTCCGGCGGGCTGTTATTGACGTTTTCCAGTTGCTGGCGGCGACGCTGGCGGACGCTGACGATCTGCCGCAGTTTGTCTTGAACGTCGCGATCATCGCCACGAGCCTGAGCCAGTCGGGCTTGGGCTTCGAGCAGGTTGACAGTCGCTTCGTCCATTGTGCCAAGGGACCGGGTGCCGGTTTGAATCACTCGATAGCGATCCAATTGTTGCTGGCGGATCGCCACGATTCGCTGCAGACCTTGCTGGACCACGCTGGCGGGCCGGCTGCCGGCGTTGGCCGCTCCGCGCGTGACGGCCGTGCCGCTGGCCAGCCAGACCGTCAAGATCGTCAACAGGGCGGTGGCGGTGGAACCGGCCAACATCCACCGGCGGTTATGGCCTGATCGGGCGGCATGCCGCGGCTGCGGGCAGTCTCGGTGCATTGTCCGTGCTCCCATCCAAGGGGTCTCGCGTGGTATCCGTACGCCGGCTCTGGCCCTCAACGACCGCGTGCCACGACGGCCGGCGAGCGTCCAGCGCGGCGTACGATAGCGGCAAACGTCGTTCGATGCCAGAGAGGTTTGGGACGCGGCAAGTCGGGGCTGACAGGGCCCGGAAACCATGACCACCGGGCAAGACCGGTCCTGGCAAAGTGGCATTCGCCGGGCTCGTACGCTATGGTGACCGTTCGCGTCGGTGGGTGGTCTCCGAGTTCCTTGGTGGAGGTGCGTCTCATGTCCCGCCTGATCCTGGTCCTGGCGCTCTCTTGGACAACCGTCGGGTTTGCTCAGGAACCGGCCGGCGACGCGCCCGGCACGCCGCCAGCCGAACCCGAAGTCACCATGACTCCTCCGCATCCCACGGACTTTTATCCTGAGCTTGAAGCGGAACTGCAAGCGGTTCGCGAGGGGCTGTCGAAGGCCTTCAACTCGGGCGATCTGGACGCGCTGCTGGCCTATTGCCATCCGCAGGTGATTGCCACCTGGCAGAACGGGGACGTGGCGGTGGGGCACGACGGAGTGCGAGCGGTGGTCGAGCGGCTCACGGGCGGCCAGCAGCGCGTCATCGCCGGCTATTCGGCCGACCCCACGGTCGATCACCGCCTGCTGCTGGACAACCGCCAAGTGGTGGTATCGGCCGGCAAACTGCACGACCAGTACACGCTCACCCATCCGGCCGGCGCCTCGGTGCGTCTGAACAGCAAATGGACCGTCGTGCTGGCCAAGACCGACGGCCAGTGGAAGGTGGCCGGATTCCACGTTTCCGAGAATGCCTTCGACAACGAAGTGATCACGTTGTTCGACCAGATCACGCGCTACACGTCGGGGGCGACGGGAGGCGCGGTCGGCATCGTTTGCGGTCTGGTGGTGGGCCTGCTTGTCGGCCGCCGCTGGGGACGGAAGGCGTGAAGTAGTCATTGGTCATTAGTCATTAGTCATTGGTCATTGGTCAGTTGTCAGTTGTCAGTTGTCAGTTGTCAGTTGGTGGGAGGCGGCGGGGGTGGAGTTGTTGAGTCGAGCGCGAGCGTATCCGGGGCACGCCGATTGGCGCGGCCTCGATGTGGAGACGCTGAGCGGCGTGTCGGCCGGCGAGGGGATCGACTTCGCCACCGCGTTGCTCTACGCGCGGCTGCGCGACTCGGCCGAGCAGGGACCGGCGATCCGGGCGCTCGAGGCGGCTTCCGCCCATCCGACGGCGTGCGAACCGGGAGTCCTGCGCGGAGTGGCGGTGGTGCCCGGCGGCTGCCACGAGGAGAGTCCGGACAGCCGCGATTGTCTGCGGCGGATCGTCGATCAGTTGCAGCGGCACGGCCTGGAAGTGCGAGTGATTCCCACCGAGAGTTTCGGCTTGTTGCCGGACAATGCGCGCGTGATTGTCCGCGCCGTGCGCCAGTTGCCGGGTGCTCCCTGGATTCTGGTTTCGCTGAGCAAGGGAAGCGCCGAGGTGAAGCTGGCACTGCGCGACGAGCCGGCGGCCTTCGAAAACGTGCAGGCCTGGGTTAACGTCTCCGGGCTGTTGTACGGCAGCCAGTGGGTCCGCTGGCTGTTGCGGCGGACCGTTTCCCGCTGGGGCGCTCGCGCCTGGTCATGGTATTGGCGCTATCCGTTCGCGGCGCTGCGGCAGTTGGTCCGGGAATCCGGATCGCTGCTGGACTTCGAGCTCGCACCGCCGCCTCACCTGCGATGCGTGCACGTGGTGGGCTTTCCGCTGTGCGGCGATCTGATACACCGCTACGCCGAGCGAAGTTTCGCACGGCTCGCGCCTTGGGGACCGAGCGACGGGATGGGCTTCCTGCTGGGCGACTTGACGCGTGTCCCAGGAACCATCTACCCGGTCTGGCGAGCGGACCACTTCCTGCGTCCCGGCGAATTGCGGATGCAGGATTTTGTGGTCCGAGCGTTCCACTGGCTGAGGGCCGCCGAGGTTCGGGACCAGACGCATGTCCGGGAATGAGCCGGCAAGCCCGATGCCCGCGGGCGGTCTGCTGGGCGACCTGCGGGCGCTGCGGGCCGACGTGCTGCGGTTCCTGGAGACGGTTCCCAGGCAGCGAGGCGACGTGGCTCCCTTGCGTCTGGCCTGGTACCGGGCGGTCTTGTTGAGCCACCCGGAGCACGTGCATCAGGTGCTGGTCACCGACTGTGCCAGGTTTCAGAAGCCGCCGCGGTTCCGGCGCGCGGCTCGGCGGATTTGCGGCCGGGGACTGTTCGCCAACGAAGGCCCGGACTGGCGCCGCCAGCGGCAGCGCGTGCAGGCAGCCCTGCAGCGCCTCGACCTGGACCAGTATGCTGGCACGGTCAACTCGGTCGTGGACCAAACGCTGGCGGGTTGGCCGCGGGACGGAGACCAGGAGATGTTCGGCCTGCTGGTGCGGCTGGCACTGGCGATCCGGGCCAGCACCACGTTCGGCACGCGCTCCGCGTTGCCGCTGACGGACCTGGCCCAAGCGACCAGCGTGTTCATGGACTACTTCGTGCACACGTTCCGCTGGCCGCTGGCCTGGCCGCTGTGGGTACCGACCGGCCGCAATCGCCGCACGCGGGCAGCTTGCCGCACCTGGTGGAGGACGTTGCGGCAGGCGATCGAAGTCGCGGGCACAAAGAACCATTCGGTCGAATCGTTGCTCGACGCGCTCCAGCACCCCGACACCGAAGCGGATCGGCTCACCTCGCGGCAACTCCTGGACGAACTGGCCACCTGGGTACTGACCGGCACCGAGACACTGGCCAACACGCTGGCCTGGAGCTGCTACCTGCTGGCGCGTCACCCGGCCGCAAGGCGGTGCCTGGCGGATGAACTGGATCGAACGCTGGGCGGGCGCCCGCCGATGCCGGCCGACGTCGCTCGCCTGCCGTACCTGGAAAGCGTGATCCGCGAGACGCTGCGTTTGTTTCCCCAAGGCTACATGCTGGGGCGCAAGGCGCTGGAGCCCTTCAGCGTGGGCCGGCAAGCGTTTCCGTCGGGCACGGCCGTGATCCTGAATCAGTGGTTCATCAGCCGGGATTCGCGCTGGTTCGATGATCCGCTGGCGTTCGAACCGCGGCGCTGGAGCGATGGCCTGCTGGAACGCTTGCCGCGCGGGGCGTTCATTCCCTACGGCGCCGGGCCGCGAGCGTGTGCCGGCCGGATGTTTGCTCGGATCGAGCTGCCGCTGGTCCTGGCCGCGATCACGCAGCGGTTCGATCTCGAGCTGTCGCCAGAACGCGCGGTGCGACCGCTGCCATCGATCACGCTGCGCCCCTCCCCTGCCCTGCCGATCCGCCTGCGTCAACGAGCCCAGGTGCCCAACAGCGGTGCCGGCGGCGATACGTGAAGTGCCGCGGGCGAAAACGCCTCCAGGCCGATGACTCGCCGCGCGGCGGGCTTGAAGTTGGCCCGCGACAACGGCGCCAGGCAGCACAGTTCATCACCTCGCCCGTGGCCCGGATTGCACTGTACGAAGAACCGTACGTCGGGGTCGTTCCAGCGCTGGTCCGTCACCGGCGCGATTCCCGCGCGGAGCCGGGCCGAGTGGTCGTCGGCGCGCAGCACGCCGCCCACTGGATCAAATCGCGAACCGAATTTCTGGCTGGCCAGCGCGGCGATCGCATCGCTGGCCCAGCCGGGTGTCGCGTGCTCGCGCCGCGGATAGAATTCGTGGAAGAAGACCGGCAGAAACCGGTAGGTCTTGTAGCCCTTCGAAATCAGGAACCAGTACCAGGTCGCGTCGGGTCGCTGATCGATCAGCGACAAGGCCAGGCGTCCCCAGACTCGCGGCAGCGCCGGCGCGCCCCACGCATCGGGGGCGATCACCGTATCACCAGAGAACAACGCCTGGATCGGCTGCCCGCCGACTGTGGATTCCAGCACCACTTGCGTCGAGAAACCGCGGACGCGCGGCGGATCGGCCTGCTCGATCAGAACCACCCACTGCTTCTCGCGCAGGTCGCGCTCGAAATCGTCCGGACGAACTCCCTCGTAGCACTGTTCCATCAACTCGAACATGGCCGCCCGCTGGCTGTCCGTCAGTTGATCGACTGCCACCAGCCGCCCATTCAACTCGCTCATCGGGCTCACCCCTTACAACTGTCCCAGTTCCAGATACGGGGGCCGCTGGTCCAGGCACTGCTGGCGCGCTTCCCCGTCCGGCCAACATACCACGTACAGCAGCGTCGTGTACTCGAACTTCGCCAGGCGGCGCGCCGCCGGCAGCAGCGGATCGCGTTCGTGCAGGCCCAGCAGCAACGTCTGGCCGCCTTGCCGGCCGAGATGTTCGCGCAACGCGGCCAGCAAACGAGCGAACACGTCGGGCTGATCGGCTTCGACCACCGGCAGCGCCGCCAGCCAGCAGCGCAGCTCCTCGCCGGGGCTCGGCAACCGGGGACCGCCCGTGCAGCGCATCGCCAGGTTGTACGCCGGCCGCAGCCAGCGGAGTGGCCAGCCGTACGAATCGACAACCGTCTGGCGAAAGCCGCTCTGGTCCCAGCCGCCCAGGCAGCCGACCAGCCGGCCCTGACGGCGAGCGAGCCAGAGGTTGTGCCATTCCAGGCCGCGAAACATGCCGTCGGCCGACAGGAAATCATCTGCCCGATATTCCCCAAAGAACTGCCTCCGCGAACCGGCGCGTCGCAGAAACTCCAGCAACTCGTCCAGGTCGTCCGGCGTGGCCGAACGGATGTCGAGCGACGGCGAGACGCCTTCGCGCCTTTCGCCGCGCCGCGGCGATAAACGGCGGCGCAGCGACAGAGCCAGCGTGTGGTACTTGCCCCAGGGATGATAGGCCGGCAACCCGCCTCGCCCGCTGGCGATCGTGGCCAGCGCCTGCTGATTGCCGGCGGCGATCGTTGTCACATACAGTTCCGCCCGCTGATCGGCGTGCAGGCGGCGAAAGAAGGCATAGCCGCGGGCGATCAACGTCCCTCCGCGATGTTCCGGCAGCAGACGCAGGCTGCTCAGGTAGCCGACGCTGGCAGGTTGCCCGTTGACGAACCGCGGACTGACCGCGCGCGATCCAAAGCCGACCAGCCGTCCCGTGTCCAGTTCGCGCGCGGCCACGACCTGGCGGAAGCGGCCTTCCACCACGGCCGCCTGGAAATAACTCGGCCGCCTCAGGAAGCACAGCCGCAGCGGACCTTGCATCGGCGTGGCCGCCAGAATCGCCTGCAACTGGGCGTCGTCGGCCGGTCCGGCCAGCTCAAACCGGTAGCGGCTCATACCGCGGCTCGCCCCGCAGCGCCAGCCCCAACCGCAAGCCCTGCCGCAGATCGATATCGAAGTGCGATTGAACGTTCAAGGCCAGGTAGATGCCCAGCATCAGCGGGTTGCGGGCATTGGCCTGCCAATCCAGCAAGCGCCCCCCGATCGACGACCAACTGTAGAACTGCCGCCGCGCGTCGAGGCACAACTGTTCCAGCTCGCGCGGTTCCACCTTGTGCGGCCGGAACACGACGTCGCCCACGCGCCCCTCCTCGTCCAGCCACCACTTCTCGGTCAGCAGCCGGCCTTCACGGGCCAGGCGGTCGTAAAGGGGCGTGCCGGGGAAAGGCACCAGATGGTTGAACGCGGCCAGGAACAACTGCTCCTCTCGGGCAAACTCCACGCTTCGCCGCACGACCTGCTGGTCGTCGTTGTCGTAGCCAAACACAAACGTACCGTACACGGCCAGGCCATGCTTGCGGAATCGCCGTAAACTTTCCCGGTAGTCGCACGCGGCCAGGTTCCAGCTCTTGCCCATCCGTTCCAGGTTGTCCGGATCGATCGACTCCATGCCGATCAGCACTCCTCGGCAGCCACTTTGCACCAGCAGCTCCAGCAGCCGTTCATCCTGCGCAATATGGATGCTGGCCTGTCCGACCCAGTTGACGCCCAGCGGGATCAGTTCTCGGCACAACTGGCGAGCCATCTCGGGCTGGCTGACGATATTGTCGTCCACGATGAAGAACCGCCGGCTGCCGGTCGCCCGCATTTCGGCCGCCACCTCGCTGGCCGGGCGATGGCTTTGCGATGCCCCGTGATAGGCCGTAATGCTGCAGAAGTCGCAGCGGAAGTTGCAGCCGCGAGCGGATTCGATCAGCGTGATGTTCTGGTACGATTTGCCTTCAAAAATCTCGCGCCGCGTGCGGATGCCGTCCAGCGTCCGCCGCGGACTGCCTCGATAGACGCCGCTTAACTGGCGCCGGCGAGCCCCCAGTTGCCGTTGGCGAGCGTCGTCGAGCACCTGGTGCCAGACCGCTTCGGCATCGCCCACGACGATTGCGTCGGCCTCGCCCAGGGCTTCGTCGGGAATCAGCGTCACGTGGTAACCGCCAAGCACCACGGGGACGCCGCGGGCGCGGAACTGGCGGGCGATGCGATAGGCTCGCAAGGCCGTGAACGTCTCGACGCTGATCGCCACCAGATCCGTCGGCTCGTCGAACGGAATCGCCTCCAGGCGATCGTCGTAGAACCGCACCTCGACGTCCGCGGGCATCATCCCGGCCAGCACGGCCATCGCCAGCGGCTGCATCTGCCAGGCTTTGACATACGGTTCGCCAGGCTTGCAGCCCACGGCCGGGTAGATCAGCGTGATGCGCATGTGGGTTCTTCCCAGGGCGGAGAGCTCACGTGGGTGGACGCTGAATCGGCACCGGCTGCCGGGCTGATCGCTGAAGAAGCTGCCGCCAGGGCGGTGGCCGCGGCCGTCTTTTCCGGCAGATGGCGGGCGTAGTAGCGGTAGCCCAGGTTCAGCGAGAGCCACAGCGGCAGGATCGACTTGGGAGCCCCGGCCAGCCGAGTGGCCAGGGAACGCCAGCCGTAGCTTTGCCGCCAGGCCCAGTGCAAACCCTCCTGCAACCGCTCGACGCTCATGTTCCGCGGGCGAAACACCACATGCTCGACATCGTACAACGACCAGTCGCGATGCAGCAGCCGCCCCTCGGCGTCCAACTGGCGATACAGGGTCGTGTTGGGAAACGGGGTCACGACCGCGTATCGCGGCAGGTCGATCCGCGTCCGATCGACAAACTCGACCGTCCGTTCGAACACGTCCGGCTGGTCATTGTCGAACCCGAACACGAAGCAACCTTGAATGCCGATCCCGTGGTCGTGCAGTCGCCGGATCATCTCGGCGTACTGCCCCGCCTGATGGAAATGCTTATGCGTCTGGTTCAAGGTGGCCTGGCTGATCGATTCGAAGCCGATCAGCAGGCCCTTGCAGCCGCTGCGGGCGACCAGTTCCAGCAGTTCGCGGTCCTCGGCCACGCGGGTCGTGGACAGTCCCACCCAGCGCATCCGCAAGGGGATCATCGCCCGGTACAACGCCTTGGCGTACTGCACGTCCTCGACCGGGCTGAGGTCGATGAACAGCGCGGTTCGCCCGGCGAACGTCCGCAGTTCGGCGATCACTTCGTCGACAGGCCGGTGAGCGTACGTGTTGCGCCAGGCAGTCGGCACGACGCAGAAGTCGCACTTGTGCGGGCAGCCCCGCGTGGCTTCAATGCTGTTGATCGTGGCGTAACGGCGGCGTTG
>JAGFJK010000030.1 GCA_024102795.1 Pirellulaceae bacterium | reverse complement strand
CGGTGAGTGTGAGCAAGATAATTGAGGAACCGCCGATCAAGGTAATCGATGGGATTCGACGCTGGCGGCCCGTTCGACTCGACATGAATACCGTGGCCTCTTCTCTAGTCCAGTAGGCTGGGGGCCGGTCAGCTCTCCCCTGCTCACCGTCGGTACTGCCAGTTCATTGCCCGTGCTGGATCCAGGGGACTTCCCGCCTCAACGCGTCGCAGAGGTCGATGGCAGCCGGATGCAGTAGCAGCCCGGTTGCCGCTGCCCAAAGGTCGATCACGTCGCCGTGCTTGTGGCACCGGTGACAGGAGAAGCTGCCGAGCGACACGTTCACCGAGAAGGGGCGGCTGCGGGACGTGGATTCATGCAACGGGCAGCGCCCGTACCATTGCGGGCCAGACCGATGCGATGGCTCGAAGTCGAGCAAGGCCAGCACTTGCTCCATCGAGATCTCAGCGCGAAGCCTGCGGAAGTCGATTCCTGGCACGACAGGACCTCCCAAGCTCTTCTTGGTGGGATTGGACTGCTCCTGGACGACAAGACCGTTCCGTTCCCGCGTTCCCTCACCCTATAGAAGCCGGGAACGGGGAACGGTCCGAGTCAGCCGACGCCTTGCCAGCCGGCAGACGTGCGGCGGACCCGGCCAGACCGCTCCAACGACTGCAGCACCTGCCCCAGGCGTTCGTTCTTGACGGACAGCCGGTCCCGCAGCTTCGCTCGCGTCAGCACGGCACCCGAGGCGAGAAGAGCAAGCACCTCCTCCTGAAGGTCCCGCGCAGGGGTGCCAGCGCGTGGTTGACGGCGGCGCTTCTCCTCGCGAAGTCCGCCGACGACTTCCAGGTGAGTCGTCGCTGTGTCGCTGGCGACCAGCTGCAGGCAGACCGGCGGCGCCGCCGGCGCGGCACGGTGTTCGGTCGACAGCACCAAGCGTTCCCGAGTCCGCCTCAGGTAGAGGTTCGAGTCGCCGAAGGCGTGCAGGTCGCCGGAGCCCCGCAGCGCCTGGCCCGCGGCGACTCCTGCGGCGGCGTTCTTGCGTGTGTGGTGCACCAGGATCACCGAAAGGTCGAGCCGCCGCTGCAGGGAGCGGAAGTAGGCCAACAGGCCGGCCACTTCGCCCGCGTGGTTCTCGTCGATGCCGTGCAGCCTCACCAGCGGATCGAGCAGCAGCAGCCGGGGCCGCAAGCGTCTGGCCGTCTCGAACAGTTGCTCGCGGTGCGGATCGCGATCAAGCCGCAGCGCGGGGGCGGTGATCACATGGACCTCGACGGTATCCAGATCGAGGCCCCGATGCCGGGCGATTCCTGCGACACGCTCTCGCACCACCGGCAACGCGTCCTCGGCCAAGTAGATCAGCACCGGTCCCGGCTCCGGCACGGCGTAGCTGCCCAGGCAGGCCGTGCCGGTGGCCACGCTGACGGCCAGGTCCAGCCCCAGCCAGGTCTTCGCGCATTTGGGGGCACCGCCGATCACGCCGACCGACGAGGCCCCCCAGAGTTGCTCCACAAGCCAGCGCGGAGCGTGGTTCTCGCTCTCGATCGCCGCCACACGCACCAACGGAAGCGGCTCACACCGGGTGGACATCTTTCAAGCCCTCGCTTTCTTCTTCGCGGCAGGCCGCGGCCGGGCCCGCTCGAAGAGCTGCAGATAGAGTTTCTCGTCGAGCTGGTCGACTTCCTGGGCCATGCCGGAGGCCAGCAGTTCGGCGCCCATGGTCATCAGCAGGCGGTAGTTGCCGGCCGCATGGTCGACCAACGTATCCTTGAGCTCGGGGGTCATCAGAGACGCGTTGCCGGCCTTGGCCAGCGCGTACTCCAAGAGCTCGGACAGTTCCTCGCGCGAGGCGGGCTCCACGTTCAGCCGCGTGCGGATCCTGGTTCCCAGCGGGACGAGGTCCTCCTGCCGCAGCAACTCCAGCAGCCGCCCGTCTCCCGAGAGCACCACCGTCAACAGTGACGTGGCGTCGAAGTCGGCACTCGACAAGATCCGCAGCTCGCTGAGGACGTCCGGATCCATCTCCTGCGCCTCGTCGACCAGCAACAGCGGCTTAATGCGTGAAGAGGCGACGTGGGCTCTCCAACGCTCCCGCAGGGCCTTGAATCCGCCCCAGCGATTCGACGGACTGAGTTTTACCGAGAAGATATCGCCCAACTCGCGGTAGAAGTCGCCGCCTTTCGACTGCGGCCTTTCCAGCACGCCGACCACCACGTCGCGCAGCGTCGAGAGACGTTCGGCGATGATCCGCAGCGCCACCGACTTGCCGGTTCCCGACTCGCCCGAGATCAGCGCGAAGCCGCCCTCCTGGACCAGTTGCTCGACGCGCCAGGCGAAGTTCTCGATCTTGGCGGTGGCCAGCAGGCCTTCGCTGGGGAGTTCCGGCGAAAACGGGTTCCACTTCAGTCCCCACAGGGACAAGAGCTTCTTGGCGTTCACGAGGCTTCTCCTGGGTTGGGATCGGGTTGCTTGGGCAGGTAGGCCGGCGGCAGGCCGCTGGCCGAGTACTCGGCGAGAATGCTTTTCAAAAGCGGCGGCAGCGGCTTGTCGCGCTTTGGGGCGGGCTGCTGGTCGTCGGGCTGCTGGTCGCCCTGAAGATGCTCGGTCCCAGGCACGTCGCCCCTGTGACGAGGGACGGCCGAACGGTGGCCGTCGGCGTTGGCGCTGCGGTCGAGAGGATAAAGGGGAGACAAAACGGTTCCACTGTGCGTGTCGACCAGGTCAACCCGGCCCAGGTCCCAGCGGGCGTAGCGGACCGCCACGTCGCGGAAGTGATGGTAGCGTGCCGGGATCTCAAAACGCACGCCTTCCAACGAGATCGTGCCGTCGCTGCGGCGCTGGCGCCTGGTGACTTCGAGCCGAAACGCATCGCGCAGGGCGCTCGGCGAGGGGCTGGCACGGAGCACGTCGGGCGCATGGGCGAACCGCTCGATCGGCGAGCCGGAGATCTCGCGGTGCACCCCGCGGTTGTATTCGATTTCGGACCAGGCCTGGCTCGCTCGGTTGAGGAAGTCCAGCGTCAGGTTCGTGTGGCCGTCGAGCATCTGCATCAGGCGGCCTTCCAGGGTGGCCCAAAAGGACTCTTGCTTACCGTTCTGATAGGGGCTGTAAGGGAGCGTCTTCTCGTGGACGATCCCCAGACGCAACAAGCCCTCGGTCACTTCATCGGCCACCATCGCCGAGCCGTTGTCGGTCAGCAGAGCCCGCGGCAAGCCGCGTTTCTGGATGGCCTGCGAAAGCCCGTGCACGAGGTCCTCGGCGGTCTCCGAGAGGTACCACTGCACGTGGCAGCACAGCCGCGAGTGGTCGTCGAGGATGCCCAGCACCAATGGGCGCTGCCACTGGCCGTTGGGAGTGAGCACCTTGAGCGACCCGTGGTGGAAGTCAAGATGCCACAGGGCCCCTACATGCTCGGCTTCGTAGCTGCGGACCTCGCGCGTCTCGCGCCGCTCTGCCGCGCGGGCCTCGCCGGCACGGCGCTTCGGCGGTCGTGGCTTGCGGAGCAGACCATGAGCCTGCATGTACCGCCGCACGGTGGAATAGGAACACAGCGGCCCCAGCGACGCATCGGCCTTCACCGCGGCGGCCAGGTTGTCGTAGTGCAGCTGGTAGCTCCAGGTCGGATAGTCGCGGTATTGGCGAAACAGAAATTCGGCCACCGCCGCAGGCAGCGACACCTGGCCGCGATCCTTGCGCGCCGCGCGTCGCAGCACGCCGACCGGATCGTCTTTCGCTTGCCGCGCCTGGTAGTACCAGCGCTCGATGGTGCTGGGCGCGAAACGGACGGGGCGTCCGCTCACCGGATGGGTCCAGCTCTTCGCGGCCAGGGCTCGGATGGCCGCCCGCAGCTCTCCGCGCGCAGGCGGTGCGCTCAACAGCGAGCCCACCACGGAGAAGCGAAAGCGGGCCCACAGGTCGGCGGTCGATCGTTGGTCTTTTCGGGTCATCACAGCTCCTCGGCAACCAGGTGAAAGCGACTGTGCGACCTTCTAACCGGGTCAACCGGGAGCGTCGACGAGCATCTTCTGCGGGGCGATTGCGCTCATCGCTGGATCTCGATCAGGAGCCCCCCCTTGATCGTGATCGGCGCGAGAAATCGCAGCAGTTGCGGCCAGCCTCCATGCTCGTCGTCGCCGTGGAGGAAGGCTGCCAGCAGCGACAGCGGCAGGTCGGTCACTTCGACCGTCGGCACCAGATGCCCGCGGGCGGCCTTCCAGAACGGCGTCTGCGGAAAATGTTCGCGCCAGAAGTCTTGCCAGCGGGCGATGGTCCGCCGGTCGGCGCCGAACTGCTTGGACAGTTCGGCCACGCGGCGTGGCGAGGGGCCTTGTCGCATGGCGCTGACGAGGATGACCACGGCGCCGAGGTAGACCTTGGGGCCGAGGAAACGCACGGAGGGCGGCGTCACTCTCTTCCGGCAGCCCTCGCGATTGCAGCAGAAGCTGAACCGGTAGCGAAATTCTCCCGGCAGGCCACTGGGGCCCCCACGCGGCTTGCGGGGATAGTTGGCCCAGTGCAGGCGCCCGCCGCAGGGACAGGCTTTCGAGCGGGCGTTTTCGGCGAGATCCAGGTCAACCGCCTGGAGAAACAGCCAGAAGCTGGCATGTCGTGGCAAATCGTGATACATCGTTGAGTACTCCGTGGTTGTGCAAAACCTTTACGGAGTACACCCCTCGAAGACCTCGATCCACCGATCAGGCTCTTCGAGGGGATTTTTATTGGGTCCCTCAGAGAAGTTGCTCAGGAATCGCCGAATTCCCGTCGATTATCTTGCTCACGCACA
>JAGFJK010000019.1 GCA_024102795.1 Pirellulaceae bacterium | reverse complement strand
CGAAACGTTCGAGGTGCTGGTGAGCACGCTGGTGGCGGGCACCCCGGCGGGCGTGCTGTCGTTCGGCAACAACGATGCGAACGAGTCGCCGTTCAACTTCAACATCACGGCGGACGTGCTGACGTCGCTGAAGGTGGACAATTCGTCAGCCAGCGGGTTCACTCACACGGCCGGCTTCGGGCTGTACGGCGGGCAGGGCTTCTTGAACAGCGTGCGGGCGGAGTTCAGTCCGAACGGTGGCGACACGGCCACGTGGACGTTCCCCGCGCTGCCTTCGGGCATGTACCGCGTGTCGGCCACGTGGTCGCACGAACCGAACCGGGCGACGAACGCTCCGTTCGCGATCAGTTCCACGGTGGGTGGCGGGATGACGGGGCCGATCCTGATCGATCAGAAACTGGCGCCCGGCAACGCCTCGTCGCCGGTCGGCACGTCGATCCTGGATTCGGGCAAGACGTTCGCCGACCTGGTGACGGTGTTCAATCATACGGGCGGCGACCTGGTGGTGACGCTGACCGACGCGTCGGTCAACGGCTGGATCATCGCGGACGCGATCCGAGTGGCGGCGCCCGGCATGTTGCAGATCGCGGCGCCGGAAGCGTCGGCCGGCGGAACCGTGTTGAGCGACGCGGCGATCCTGCCTGTCGTCCGGCGGGCGATCGACTACTGGACGCAGATCGACACGTCCCACGCCGCTCGGCTGCAAGGCGTCGAGGTGTACGTGCGCGACTTGCCGGCGGGCGTGCTGGGTCTAGGTTCGTTCGCCGCGCCGCAGATCTGGCTGGACGACGACGCTTCGGGCCACGGCTGGCAACTTGACGTGCGGCAGCCAACCGGCGGCGTGGACCTGTTGACGGTGATCACGCACGAGCTGGGTCACGTGCTGGGGCTGCCGGACCTGGACCCGCGGACGCACCAGGGCGACATCATGTCGGGCCGGCTGACGCTGGGCGAACGGCGCGTGGCGGCCGGCGATTGGCGTGCGGCGGGCGAGAACTTGCTGGCCGCTCCGCTGGGTTCGGCAGCAGCTCAGCCGCTGGTGGCGGACCAGTTATACGGCTGGTTGGCAGCGCGCGAGTGGTCGGGGCGCGAGTTGTCGGCGAGTGGCCTGGTGCCGAGTCGCGGAGCGCGGCAGTCCGAAGTCTCGGCGGACGAGACGTTGCCGACGTTGGTGGAGCGTCGCGTGGAGGAGTTGATCGAGCCGCTGGTGGACGAGCGTCGGCGGCGGCGGGAGTTGACCGCGACCGAAACGGCCGCGGACGACTACTTTGCCGAACTCGGTTCGACCGACGAAAGCCAGCAGTAGCACGGCGCTGGGATCGTGTTCCTGGAGCACTGACGGGCCTGGAGCGTGCGATTGCGAATCCCGCCGGCTTACCCGGCGGATCGTTCGGTTTCTCACTACCGGGCCGGAGCGTGCGCTTGCAAATCCCGCCGGGCAAGCCGGCGGGATTCGCAGAAGGGAGGGAGGCTCGGCGGGCGCCGTAATCGGTGGCGGTACGAGCGTGCAGATTGCAAATTGCAAATTGCAAATTGACGACTAACGACTGACGACTGACAACCCGGTACGCGGCGTTCCGTTATAATGCCAGAGATGACACGAGCGGCGGTCGGGAAGCTGCCCCCTGGTACTGGTTCAGGAGCGAGACGCGATGTCGACCAAAGCGGATCGGACGCAAGACGTGGCCAGTTCAATTCCGGCCCTGCGCGCGGGAGACCGCTTGAGCCGCGAGGAGTTCGAGCGGCGGTACGCGGTGATGCCGCGGGTGAAGAAGGCCGAACTGATCGAAGGAGTGGTCTATATGCCATCGCCAGTTTCCACCGAGTACCACGGAGCCCCGCACGCGGCTTTAGTCGGATGGCTTGTTTATTTTCAATCCCAGACACCCGGCGTGCAGGTAGCCGACAATGCCACCGTGAGGCTGGACTGGGATAACGAGCCGCAGCCTGATGCTTTCCTGCGAATCTTGCCGGCGCACGGCGGCCAGACGCGGGACGAGGACGGTTACGTGGCCGGCGGACCCGAATGGGCTGGTGAAATCGCGGCCAGCAGCGCCAGCTACGACTTGCACGACAAGAAGGAAGCCTATCGCCGCAACAACGTGCGCGAGTACCTTGTCTGGCGGGTGGAAGATGCGGCCATCGATTGGTTTGTCTTGCGGGGTGGGCGTTACGACCGTCTGGAGGCTGATACCGAAGGCCGATTGCGGAGCGAGGTCTTCCCCGGCTTGTGGCTGGACCCTGCCGCATTGCTGGCCGGCGACATCCACCGCGTGCTGCAGGTGCTGCAAAGCGGTCTGGACACTGAGGAACATGCGGCGCTGGTGCTTCGGCTGGCTGGCGGTCCTACCGGGCCAGCAACGGGGCGATGAACGCCATCATGATGGCGGCGCCCCAAAGCAAAGTGCAGATGCCTCCCAGGACGATCCCGATCCAGGCGTGCACGGTCCCTTTGACGACTGGATTCTGGCGAACCTTCTGCAGCCCGATCACGCCCAGGATGACCGCGGGGATGGCGGCAATCAGCCCCAGGCAAGGGACCAGCGAAAAGATGCCCAGGTAATACGCGATGAGGGCCGGCGCGTTCTTATACGGGATGACACCCCCGGTGGAGTCCCCCTGCTCCGTCTGCGGCCGGCCGCCGGCGGACTGGGGTGACTGGTAGGGATCTCCCGAAAAACCTTGCGACATGAGTCTCTCCTTGAAGCAAAATGGAAAAGAAGGTGTAATTGTGGCGAGCCGCGTCGCGGCTGGCAAGACTTGGCTCCCCAGAGAGTTCCCGGTATCTGTTCCCTCCCGTCATCCCAGCCACCGTGCGTTCACCCCGTTCCCTGTGCGAAGCCTGCAGGTTCCGGCGCGACGTGATTTCCGGTAAGGGCAGTCGCTTCATCCTTTGCCAACGGTCCCACGCCGAAGCCGGTTATCCCAAGTATCCGCCGCAGCCCGTCGTGCGCTGCAGCGGCTTCGTGGGGAACGAGTCGGCGGGGGACGCAACCTGAAAGTTCGAGAATGAGCTCGCGAATTCCGCTGGCCGCGCCAGCCGTCCTGCTTGTGTTCTGCCTGTTCGTGCCGGCACGCGCCGACGAGAAGCCGACATTCTTCGACCCCGTGGAGCGGCAGATCGAAGGCTGGACTGTGGCCGTCGATCCGCGGTTGCTGAGTGAACCCCACGCCGACGCGGGGCGCGAGGCGATGACCGCACTGGCCAACCACCTGCAACGCGTGACGTATATCGTCCCGGAGCAGCGCGTGGCCGAGCTGCGGAAGCTGCCGATCTGGCTGGAACTGGATCATCCCAAACTGGCCAACATGCAGTACCACCCGGACCGAGGCTGGCTGCTGGCCAACGGCCACGATCCGCGGCTGGTCAAGCACGTGCATATTCCGCGAGCCCGCGAATTGACCGATCGCCGGATGTGGGCCAAGCATCCGTACGTGGTGCTGCACGAACTGGCGCATGCTTACCACGATCAGGTGCTGAGTTTCGACCATGCGGAGATCAAGGCGGCCTACGACGCGGCCAAGGAGCAAGGGCAGTACGAGCAGGTGCTGCTGTTCACCGGCCGCTCGGTCCGGCACTACGGACTGACGAATCACAAGGAGTATTTCGCCGAGGCGACGGAAGCCTACCTGGGGGTCAACGACTTCTATCCGTTTGTTCGCGCCGAGCTGAAGGAGCATGACGCGCGCATGTTCGAGCTGCTGGAGCAGATCTGGGGCAAAGTCCCGGATTAGCTGAAGTGGCGGCAGGTCAAGTCAGCTTGGCGCATCAGAAAAGTAGCCATCACGCTCCGCGTGGCCTGCTTTCAAGCTACTCCACGGCGACGCCGCACAGGATCGGTTCGCCGCGCTGCGCTCGCAGCGTGATCACCAGTTCCCGTTCGCACTTCAAGTCGCGGAATTCCTTGACCAGCGGCCGCATCGCGCCGCCCGTCTCGCGGGCCACGTCCAGGCCTTGCAGCACGGACTGGCCCTGAATCGCCACGTCGAACACCCGCTCGCCGGGCCCCTTCCCTTCCAGTTCGGCGAAGTACAAGCGCACGGTGACGGGCCCTGAGGGGCGCGCGGCGGGCAGCTCCTGCCGCAGTTCGACCAGCCCGGTGACTGCCGACGACGTAATGAACGCCGGCGCCGAGCTGTCGTCGGGCAACCGCGACGAGTGATGCCGCACGCCGCGGACTTTTTCCGGCAGCAGACGCAAGGACAGATCGGGAGAGTTCCCACCGGTCACCGGGTACTCGTACCACAGCACGCCATCGGCCGCTCGCCGATCGCCCGGCGCGCCCAGATTCACGGCGTACCGGTCGGGCAGCGTCTTGCGACTGCTGAACGTCCAGCTCTCGGCTTGCGGCATCGGCACCAGGGCCAGAGAACATTGGTTCTGATAGGCGCAGGTGCAAGTGCGGGTGTAGTCGGGGGCGCTCAGCACCCCGTCGGCGATCACCAGGTTGGAGGTGCAACCCGAACGGAAGCCGCCGATGTTGCCCGTGCCGCTATCACCGGCCAGGTCACAGAATCCGGCGGCCCCGCTGCGAAAGGTCAGCAGATGCTGGCCGCCGATCGCCGTGTTGCAGCCGTACATGCGTTCGTACTTCCAGCCGGTCTCGTTGCCCGTCAGCAGTTCCAGTTGATAACCGCCGCCGCCGTTGGTAATGATCTTGTCCTTCCACAAGAGGCAAGGTCCACCGTGCTTGCGAGCGAGATCCTTCCACAGCACCTGGCCATCCTGCCCGCGATACGCCACCATGCCCGTGTCGGCTTCGTCGCGGGCCCGGTCTCGGTAGGCACTGCCGGCCTGCAACAACACGTCGTGATCCGCCGAGTAGTTGAGGAACGTGCCGAACACGTCTTCATCGGTCGCCCAAAGTTCCTTGCCGCTGGCGGCATCCAGAGCCAGCAGGCGCGGTTTCCGTGTCGGCTCGATCCCTCGACGGCGCAGCATGTCGAGCTGCGAGCGGGAGAGGCTGTCCAGGCAGAACACTTTACCTGAGGCCAGCACGATCGCGTTGTGGCGAAAGCTCTGCTCGGCCGTGCGGCTCCACATGCGCTGGCCGGTGTGCCGATCGAACAGGACCAGGCGGCGGCTGGACGAGGCGTAGCGGCCGGGCGACAAGGCGGCCGCCAGAGCGCCTTCCGCTTCGGCGTCGACCTTCACTGGGCCCGACGTGGCCAGCAGCCAGCGATCGTCGACGGCCAGGAATCCCCAGGCGGGCGCCGAGGGCGAGGCGGTCGGGGCGGGCAGTTGAAAGTCTTCGTTCAGCTCTTCCATCCGCCCGCCGTCGGCCAGGGTGAATTGCCGGCGAGGCTGCCCGCTGGCGGCATGCAACTCCAGAATCCGATCCCCGTACACCACGTATACGGCGTCGGGCAAGGTCACGTAGTTGCTGCCGATTTCGCCCGCTCCGGCAAAGTGAGCCGTCGTGTCGTAGTACGCACCCAGTCCGGGCAGTTCACGTTCCCACAACACGCGGCCCGTGTACACATCGACGCACCGCAGCATGTCCGCGCCTTCGATCACCAGTCGGCCCCCGGCCACTTGCGGTGCCGGCCCATGACCGTGCCGCGGCAGAATCCGATCATTGGCCGGACCGCCAAACCAGAGCACGCCCAGCGGCGCTCGCACCAGCTCGTCGCGTGAAACCAGGCTGTTGGCCGCGTCGCCGTACTGATGCGTCCAACTACTGGAACCGGGCAGCGGACCGGGACGCCGCAGCCAGGTCCAATCACCGTCCCGTTCCAACTGGCCGCCCGCGAATCGATCGTCGCTGTTCGAGGCGCCGCCGGCGGAAAATCCTCGCACCGCGGCAGCCAGTTCGGCATGCTGCCGTTCGCTGAGCGGCAGGCAGGCCAGGCCGCCATAGGGTCGCAGGGCCGTGAACAGGCGGGCACACCAGGCAACCAGGTCCTGCCGCGGCAGCACCGCTGGCTCCGCCACGATCAAACTGGCCAGGTACGGCGGCAACTCGCAGGTCTCCAAAGTCCCCTGCCGCACGGCGATCCGCGAGCCGTACTGTCCCGCCGCTTCCCAGCGGCGCCGGGCCTGCTCGACGCGCCCCGCGTCGGCTTCCACGGCGATCACCTGCAACTGGCTGGCGGCCAGCAGTTGGTCGGCCAGTTCGCTGGACTCGAGTCCCAGCAGCACGGCGTAACCTGGAGTTGTGGTGAGCTGCCGCCGAATGGCGCCCGCCAGCGGCGGCCGGGCTGCCTCGGCATCGGTGGCTTGCGCGCCTGCCGGGCGCGGTTCCTCAAGCTGCCAGGATACCGGTTCCCCCGCATCCTGGCTGAAACAGAGCAGCCGGGAGTCCCTGGTGACAACAAACAGCCGGTCGTCCGCGGCCACCATTGCGGCAGCCTCGCCGGTGATCTCGGCCGACCAGACGCGCTGGACTTGCGGCGGCGCGGACGGCGATTCGGCCGGTTCAGCCAACTGCGAGACGCGGAACCGAGCGACCAGTCCAGCGCCCCCCGCCAGCAAGTCGTTGCCCGCCGCCGCCAGGATCCGCAGCTTGTCGAGCGGCACGGGCAGCGTGCGCGAACGGACCAGCTCGACCTTGATGGCGGGATTGCCCTTGCGATCCGTCGTTTGTTTCCTGTTCAATTCCGGTTGCAGCCACTGCACCTGGCCGTTGTCAACAATCCAGCGGTCGCCGAGCACCTCCGCCGTGCAACTGCCCAGCGGCAGGCCGGTCGCCAGCTCGAAGGCCTGGCCGCCGACTGCGTAGAACGCGCCGCGGGCGGCCACGTCCCAGCCTCCCGCTCCCTTACCGCCAAAATCAAAATGCCGCAACTGTCCCCGCTCGCGGTCCAGCACGGCGGGCAGCGATCGTCCGCCCGGCACGATCAGGTGGTCGCCGCTGGCCGCCAGGTAACCCTGAGGCACGATCGAACCGAACGAAGGTGCCCCGTGGGGATGCGTGATCCAGTCGGAGCCGAGCTGGCTGTTGAGCCACACGGTCTGGCCCGTTTCGGCGTCCACCGAGTGGACGAAGATGCCCATGAAAGGCCAGATGCCGGCGGTAAAATAAACGCGGCGATCAGCGACCACCGGCCCTCCGCGAATCGGCCAGGCGGAAACTAGTCGCTCGTTGCCCAGCACCAGCCCGTCGCCCGGCCCTCCGCGTACCTTCCACCGCAAGTCGCCGCTGGCCGCGTCCAGGCAATAAAGATAGCCATCGTCGCTGGCCGCGTACACTTTTTGCTCCCAGGCAGCGAGCGCGAACCGTACCGGCCCCGATGTGTAGAACCGCCAGACTTCGCGACCAGTACGTGTATCGTAGGCCGTGACCGAATCGTGGACCGACGACCCGGTAATCAGCATCCGTCCCGCCACAATCGGCTGCGGCACGCCGTCGAACTGCAATTTGAACTGCGATGCGGGCCAGGCGGGTCGCGGTGCCGGCAGCTCGCGCTCCCACGCCAGCCGCAGCCCGTCCGGCAACTCATCGGGACACCAGTTGCCGCGGCCCGCATCGTACCGGTACATGGGCCAGTCACCGCCCAGGGCCGATGAAGCACGCGCGGCCACCAGCAGCCAGGCCAGGCACAACATGGCGGCGAACAACAAAATCCGAGTGCGGCATTGATTCATCGTTGATTCCATCTCGTCGGCGGGCAGAGAGCCTCCTGGGATTCCCCCTGGCGGCTCCGCTTACGATTTCAGCGGGTTGTCCGGCAGCGAGTGCAGTATAATCCAATCGCCACCCGCGAAACCACCGACCCTTGGCGGTGTTAGAGGCCTGAAGCAGGACCGGTCTGGGACCCTTCGGTGCGACACGACCGAGGCCGAGTGGGGCGGCCCCTGGCCTGCCTGGGCACTTGGGCAAGAGGAGGCGCATTGTCGGGTGGACCGGAGGCACGTAACCAGTTGTGTCGAGGCACGATCAGGCGGGTTGCAAATTGCAAATTGCAAATTGACAGAAAACCACTGACAACTGACAACCACTCCAACACAGGATCCTGCCATGCGCACTCTGGCTCCGCTGCTGACCGCGACGCTGATTTGCCTGTTGGCTCGTCCAAGCTTCGCTCAGCCCGGAGGCGCGCGAGCGAACTTCAATCTTCCGCAGATCGGCACCGCGCTGCCCACGGTGACGGTATTCGATGAGCGGGGCGAACCGTTTTCCACCGACCGGCTGCGAGGCCATCACTCGGTACTCGTGTTCGGCTGCCTGACGTGACCGCCCTTCTTGCGAAATGTCCCCAGTTTGGAGACAGTCGAGCGGGATTATTCATCGAGAGGCGTCAAGTTCTACTACATCTACAAAGCCCTGGCTCACCCGGAACACAATGGCTACGTGCCGCCGGTGACGCTGGCCGAGCGATTGATGCACGTGGCCGAGGCTCGGCGGCAACTCGGCTCCCGCATCGCCTGGCTGTGCGATTCAATCGACAACAGGCTCAAGCACGCCTTGGGCGACGCGCCGAATTCGGAGTTCCTGATCGGGCCCGACGGCAAGCTGCTGGTCGCTCGCCGGTGGAGCGATCCCGAGGCGTTGCGGCGCGATCTGGCCGAGCGGCTGGGCGAAGTCGAACCGCGGACGACAATCGCCGACGTGGGAATGAAGCCGCTCGAGCCGCCTCGCACGGCACCGCGGGGGATCGTCCCGCGCCTGCAATTGCCCAGTCGCATGCTGCCCGTCCAGGTACGACCCGTTGCGCTGCAGGCGCTGGAACCGCCAGCGCTGGCTGACGCCGAACCGTTCTATGTCAAGCTGCGGGCCGAGGTGTCGGCACCGTACATGGAAAGTGGCTCCGGCCAGTTGTATCTGGGCTTCTTCCTGGACCCGTTGTACAAGGTCCATTGGAATAATCGTGCCGCGCCGCTGGAATTCGAGGCGGAGGCGCCAGAGTCGATCGAGCTGACGCCGGCCAGCGGCCAGGGGCCCGACGTGCGGCAGGACGCCGATGCCGACCCGCGCGAGTTTCTGCTGAAAGTCTCTGGCCGATCGGAGCAACCGCTGCGGCTGACCGTCAAGTACTTTGCCTGCGACGACGCCGAAACCTTTTGCAAGCCGGTCGTGCAGCACTACGAGATCACGCTGCGCCCGGATCGTGACGGCGGCGCCCGCCGGCCAGGCGGCATGCCGGCGGGACGAGTCGCCGGCGGTAGGACGGCGACCGAACCATCCGGCGGGAACACCGCCGGCGCCGAGCGCCAGACCGCCGAGGACCTGGACGGGGAATCGAGCCGCCGGCTGCGCCGGGCGCTCGACTTCTTCCGGCAGTTCGACACCGACCGCAATGGTGTGTTGGAACGCTACGAATGGGCAGCCAGTGGCCGGCCGCTCGCACGCGCCGACGCGGACAGTGACGGCCAAGTGACTTTGCGCGAGCTGCTGGACCGGTTGAAACAGGGCACAAGGTAGTCAGTAGTCATTGGTCATTGGTCAGTTGCCGATTTGCAATTTGCAGTTTGCAGTTTGCAATTTGCAATCGGCAGTAAGCGTCTTCGTGCCACGACAACGGTGATCATGGGTGACAAACTCAAACGCCGCTTCCCACTCACGCAGTGCTGTCGCGGCTCCGACGAGTGATAGCTGCGTTTGAACCAGGCGGCGAAGAACCCTTTCCCAGCCATCGTCGATCGGGGAAGGTGCCAGATGGACATCCAGGGAGGTGCTCGCCGTAGCAAAGGGCGTTACTCGTTAGTCACACCGATTTCCCCAACAATATGGCTTACGAGCTGCACGTCCCCTGCCGCGGAGGAGATCGTGCAGCATTTAAGTAGCATGGGCTTCCAGCCCGTGATCCCGTGATTCTGGGCGTGACGGTGATTTAAGCGCCACCGATGTTCTACCAGGCGTGTTGTGCCACGCCAGCGGCCAACAGACGGTAGTCCCCCCAGCCTGCCAAATCGACCCCAGAGGTCAATGGTACGTGCAGCATTTAGGTAGCATGGGCTTCCAGCCCGTGATCCCGTGATTCTGGGCGTGACGGTGATTTAAGCGCCACCGATGTTCCACCAGGCGTGTTGTGCCAAGCCAGCGGCAAACAGACGGTAGTCCCCCCAGCCTGCCAAATCGACCCCAGAGGTCAATGGTACGTGCAGCATTTAGGTAGCATGGGCTTCCAGCCCGTGGTCCCGAGATGCTGGGCGTGACGGTGATTTAAGCGTCACCGAGGTTCCACCAGGCGTGTTGTGCCACGCCAGCGGCCATCAGACGGTAGTCCCCCCAGCCTGCCAAATCGACCCCAGAGGTCAACGGTACGTGCAGCTTTTAAGTAGCATGGGCTTCCAGCCCGTGATTC
>JAGFJK010000001.1 GCA_024102795.1 Pirellulaceae bacterium | reverse complement strand
GGAAGGAGATCGTGCAGCTTTTAAGTCCTTTGCCAGCAAGTTTCAGGATATTTTGGTCGACTATTCGATCCGGTTTCCCAACCGGCGCGGGAAACCCCACAAATCACTTCTGGCCACCTCCCCGCTTCGGGGAGGGCTGGGGAGGGGCTCTTCCGGCACTTCCAAGCTCAACCAGCGCCCAACAGATCCGCTCTATTACCATCTGAACGCATACATCCGGTCCCGGATTCCAAACCCGAATTACAAAGAATCCGCGTGCCTTCCAGTCCATTCTGCGTGTTGAACACCTGGTTGACCACTCTAACCCCGCAGGCCCCTCCCCAGCCCTCCCCGAAGCGGGGAGGGAGCCAGAGGGATTTCAAGGGGGAAGAGCTCGCCTGGCCCCGCTCGCCGGGTTCGTTCGTAATTACGCTCCGCCGTCGTGTTGCGCCGGGAGAAACAAGGGGCTGACGCCCCCCGCTCGCCATTGTGCTCGGAGAAACAGGGGGCTGACGCCCCCCGTTCGCCGCCCCGCTCACCATTTCCACCACAAGGGGGGCTCCTCCATGTGCGTCGCAAACGCTCCGTTACACTCCGCGATGCGCTCTCGCGACCGGCATCCGTTCCAGCGGTACGGCCTTTCCCGCTGCGCGGGGCCGACCGCGTGGAACGATGCCGGTCGCAAATCTAATGTCTGGGCGGCTGCCGCCGCACGGTGGAACTTACCTCGCGGGGCGGAAGCCCAGGTCGACGTCGCGGTAGCCAGGCTCGTACCAGTCGCGGTACGCAGCCCGGCAGTTGGACGCGTCGCTGTACCAACTGCCGCCCCGGCGCACCCGGTCCGAGCCCCCCTCCGGCCCACGCGGGTTCCGCGAAGGGCTCGCCCTATAGTAACCCGACTCGTACCAGTCCGCACACCACTCCCACACGTTCCCGCTCGCGTTGTAACATCCATAACCGCTCACCCCCGTACCGTACCCGTACACCGGGCACGTCGTCTCGCTGCCTTTGTTCTCCGCATTGCGGCAACGCTGTGCGTCCCACGCGTCGCCCCAAGGGTACTTCCAGTTACCAGGACCACGCGCAGACTTCTCCCACTCCGCCTCGCTCGGCAGTCGCAAACCACTCCACTGAACGTACTCGCTCGCGTCTTCCCAACTCACATCCGTCACCGGATGGTCCGAGAATGACTTATCCTGCCAACGATTGTTATTCGGCGCCCGGTGACCCGTCGCGCGCACGAACCGCTGGTACTGGGCGTTCGTCACCGCGAACACCCCAATGTAGTAGCCGTCCAGCCACACCCGATGCTTCGGACAATCATCGCTTTCCCCGTCCCCCATCTCGAACTCACCCGGTGGAACGTACACCAGCAAGCTCCCGTCACGATCGTTTACCACCAGCGGGTATTCGATTTGATATCGTTGGGCGGCTACTTGGCGGACTAGCGGCACGGCGCGGATCTCCGTGGCAAGAAAGTGTCCAGGGCGACGGTGGGCGCTGGGCCTACTGGCCGCCCTGGACACGCGGGGTTTGGTTCCAGACTGGCTGGAACACCGGATCCGATGGATGGGAAAGTTCCTCGGCTGGTCGCCGCTCGGCGTCGCCGGCAACTGTGCTCGCGGGGCGGAAGCCCAGGTTGTCGTTGCGGTTGCCAGGCTCGTTCCTGTTGCGGTACGCAGCCCGGCAGTTGGACGCGTCGTTGTTCCAACTGCCGCCCCGGTTCACCCGGTTCGAGCCCCAACTCCATCGTCCTGTGCGCTTGTTGTCTCATATTTCCAGCTCGCTGTGCAGCGGAGCTCCGGCCCGCAGGAACTGCCGGCTGCCGTTCATCGACCGCACGCAGGCGACGAGCTGCTCGGCCGAGAGGTTGCCGCATTCGAAAGCCCACTCCCGTTGCCGCAGCAGGCGCCGTCGGCGTCGCACGCGCCGCCCCTGCTCGCGCAGCAGGCCGGGAAATACCCGATAACCGAGAAACGGGACCCCGACGCCGCAAGGAGCGATCAGTGTGCGCTCCGACTTCAACGCCAGTTGCCTGGTCTCGGCCAAGTACTCCGACAAGTCGGCGGCCAGGGCCCACAGCCAGGATTTGCAGTCGCTCCACACAACCAGGTCGTCCATGTAGCGGACGTACCCCGGCGCCCGCCTGGTTTCCTTCAACCAATGATCGGTGGCATCCAGGTACAGATTCCCAAACCACTGGCTGGTCAGGTTGCCGATCGGCAATCCCCGCCCCTCGGCCTGGCCCGGCAGCCGGTGGCGAACAATCACGCTCAGCAGCCGGCGCAGTCGCGGCTCGCGGAACAACCTGCCCAACAACTCCTCCAGCGTAGCATGGTGCACGCTGTCGTAGTATTGTCGCACGTCCGTTTTCAGATAGTAGGCGTAACGGCGGGAGAGTGCTTGCGCCCGGAGCACCGCCCGATGAGCGCCCTTGCCGCGCCGGCAAGCGAACGTGTCGTCGATCAACCGCCGTTCAATCACTGGCGCAATCTGGCCGCAGATCGCGTGATGGGCGACGCGGTCGCGAAAGTCGGCGCAACTGATCAAGCGGGGCTTGGGATCGAGAATGCGGAACTGGTGGTACGGCAGCGGGCTGTAGGTGCCGCCGACCAGATTGAGTTGCAGCTCGGCCAGCCGCGCGGTCGACTCGTTCAGGAACGCCCGCACGCCGGGTCGGTCGCGCTTGCCGCGGGACGCCCGCCGCATCGCCATCTCCAGCGACTCGCTCGCCACGATCCTTTCAAACAGCCCGCCGGTCGATTTCATGTGGGCTCCTCTTCAGATGCGGGTGGTCGGTTGGGCTCGCTGTGCAGCGGTTCCGCCTGCAAATCCGGAGGGATCAGCGAGAGGATCTCCTGGCCGTACTTCTTGACGGTCGCCTGGCCGATGCCCTGGATCTGCCGCAGGGCTTCCAGCGAGCGCGGCAACAGGCGGCAGATCTCGGCGAGCTGCAAGTTGCGCATGATCACGTAGCTGGGCACCTTGTTCTGCTTGCCCTGCGCGTTGCGCCAGTCGCGCAGCGTCTGGTACAACGGGCGCAAATGGGCCGGCAAATCGTCCCCCGGATCTTCCCATTTCTTGGAGTCGCTCCGCGTGGCGGCTTGATACTGTCCCGCGCCGGCACGATTCATGACCAGCACCAGTGTCAGATGCGGCGTGCCGTCATGAGTGAAGAAGTATTCGCGCACTTCCAGCACCTCGCCGCTGGCCAGCGCCTGCTGCAGCGGTTGCTCCGGGAAGCCGCCCAGCGAACTGTCGTAACGCAAAGTAATGACGCGAATGTTCATGATGGTCTTGGGTTTGGTGAACGGGGCCAGGCGAGTGGACCCAGGCGAGCGGGGGGCGTCAGCCCCCTGTTTCTCCCCGACCGCTCGCGGGGTTTCGTAATTTCAATCGGCCCTCCAACCGGCTTGGGAAACCCCACAAATCACTTCTGACCCCCTCCCCAGCCCTTCCCGGAAGGAGATCGTGCAGCTTTTAAGTCCTTTGCCAGCAAGTTTCAGGATATTTTGGTCGACTATTCGATCCGGTTTCCCAACCGGCGCGGGAAACCCCACAAATCACTTCTGGCCACCTCCCCGCTT
>JAGFJK010000513.1 GCA_024102795.1 Pirellulaceae bacterium | reverse complement strand
CGCAAGAGCGATTGGGGACAATCGCTCCACCAACTGTGTAGCCCGATTGTCCTCAATCGGGTCTTGCGGGCTAACGGCCCGGATGCGCGATTCGGCCTTCGGCCGCAAGAGCGATTGGGGACAATCGCTCCACTAACTGTGTATCCCGATTGTTCTCAATCGGGTCTTTCGGGCCAACGGTCCGGAGGCGAGTTACTGTCTTCCACCGCAAGAGGGATTGGGGACAATCGTCCCACCAACTGTGTGGCCCTAGTGTCCTCACTCGGGCCTTGCGGGCCAACGGCTCCGAGGCGCGGTCCGGCCTTCAGCCGCAAGAGCGATTGGGGACAATCGCTCCACTAACTGTGTAGCCCGATTGTCCTCAATCGGGTCCTCCGGGCCAACGGCCCGGAGGCGCGATTCGGCCTTCGGCCGCAAGAGCGATTGGGGACAATCGCTCTACCAACTGTGTAGCCCGATTGTCCTCAATCGGGTCCTCCGGGCCAACGGCCCGGAGGCGCGACTCGGCCTTCGGCCGCAAGAGCGATTGGGGACAATCGCTCCACCAATTGTGTAGCCCGATTGTCCTCAATCGGGTCACGCCGGCCAACGGCCCGGAGGCGCGATTCGGCCTTCGGCCGCAAGAGCGATTGGGGACAATCGCTCCACTAACTGTCCTGCGTTCGGTTTCGACTCATTCCCCGTCCAGATGCTTGACGCGGACCTCCTTGAACTCGGCCCACATCGGTTTGCCGGCATGCAGTTGCAGCGCCAGAATGCCTTCGCGGAACGCGCCCTGCGGGTCGTGGTCGGTAAAGTCCAGGATCAGCCGGCCGTTCAGATAGTGCTGGATGTGATTCCCCTGGGCCCGGATCACGACGTCGTTCCAGTCGTCCAGCTTGAAGAGCTGCTTGTATTCGTCGGCCGTAATCAACGTTTCGGCGACTTCCTTCTTGCCGTCCTCGGTCCAGACGGCCCGCTCGCCGACCAGGCAGACACGTCCCCGACGACCGCCCTCGTCGTAAATGAACCCGGCCACGCTGGGCAGGTTCAGCTCGTTGCGCAGCTCGTGCTGGTAACCGCGGACAACCCAGGCATTGCGCGGGTTGCCCTGGCTGATATGCTTCGAACGGTATTGGATCCCGGAGTTGTTGCTGGCCGTGCAGCGGAACGACAACCGCAGGTCGAAATCCTTGAGCACGCCGTCCTTCCAGATCAGGAACGTATTACCCATGGCCGGATTCTCGGCGGTTGTTTCGCCGCGGATCACGCCCTCCTTGACCGACCACAGACGCGGATCGCCGTCCCAGCCGGTCAGGTCCGTGCCGTTGAAAATCCGCTGCATGTTGTCGGGTTCAGCGGGCGCCGATTGGGGCTCGGCGGCCCACACGGCCGCGGCGCTGACGATCGTGAACGTGAGCAGCGTCAGGGGCAGGGTCAAGTTCAAAGTGCGAGTCATCAGAAGTGTCTCCGGAAAATTGGCTGGCAGCGGGTGTCCAGGGGAGCCCAGGGCGCTAGCTGATGTGAGCGCCGCGGGTTTCGACGTAGACCGCGTACAGCGACGTGCTGGCGGTCATGAACAGGCGGTTGCGTTTCGGGCCGCCGAAGCAGACGTTCGAGCAGATTTCCGGCAGCAGGATCTGGCCGATGCGGGTTCCGTCCGGGGCGAAGATGTGCACGCCGTCGTAGCCGTCGCCCACCCAGCCGGCGCTGGCCCAGATGTTGCCGTCCACGTCGGCCCGGATGCCGTCGGCGAACCCGGCCAGCTTCTCGCCGTTCAGTTCCAGCTCCATCGATGCGAACTCGCGGCCGCCCGCCAGCCGCTGCCCGTCGACCACGTCCCAGACCCGGATGTTTCGCGGAGCGTCCGGGTAGTGGCTGGCGCCGGTGTCGGCCACGTACAGCTTCTTGTAGTCGGGCGAGAAGCACAGGCCGTTCGGCTTGAAGATGTCGTCCGCCACCTTGGCGATCTGGCCCGTGGCGGCATCAATCCGGTAGATCGCTTCCTTCTGGTAAGGTTGCGGCGAGTTGTTCGCGGCCTTCTCGCCTTCATAGTTCAGCAGGCTGCCATAGCCCGGATCGGTAAACCAGATCGCTCCGTCGCGCGGATGCACGACGGCGTCGTTGGGAGCGTTGAACGGTTTGCCATCGAACTTGTCGGCCAGCACGCTCAGGGAACCATCCAGTTCATAGCGGACGACGCGGCGGTTGCCATGCTCGCAGGCGATCTGGCGACCCTGGAAGTCGAACGTGTTTCCGTTGCTGTTGCCGGCCGGGTCGCGGAACACGCTCACATGGCCGTCGTCGTGCAGCCAACGGAGCTGAATGTTGTTCGGAATGTCGCTCCACAGCAGGAACTTGCCCACGCCGCTCCAGGCCGGGCCTTCGGCCCAAAGCATCTGGTCGCTGTGATACAGGCGCTGGATGGGCGTGTTGCCGATCTTGTATTCGGCGAAGCGGGGATCGAGCACCACGATGTCGGGGTCGGGATAACGGACGGGTGGCGCGCCGGGACCATACTCGCGAGCGTCGGCCCGCGGCAGGAAAGACGATGCTCCCAGCGCGGCGGCTCCCGCGCAGGCGGAGGCCAGGAAGCCACGCCGATCGAGGCCCCGGTCACGCCGAGGTTGCGTGCCGGGCAGCCGGCTGGCCGCGTCCAGGTCCGGCCGCGACGCGGCGGGATTCGAAACATCAGCAAGGTCGGCGGGGGACGTGCGGTTCTGGTTCATGGCGGGATTCCTCAGGGTTGCGAACTCTGCGTGCTGCTGGCCCGGACACTCGCGGAGGCGCCGCGCGGCCTGCACCACAAGATAATCGGCCCGGCGGCGATTGGCGAGCGCCGGCGGCCCCCGAACGTAGCATGGGCTTCCAGCCCGTGTTGCTTTCGAGCGGCCCGTAAACGGCTCGAACGCAGAAACCCGCGCAAACGGCAAAGATCACGGGCTGGAAGCCCATGCTACGGATACCGGCTGATCTGGCCGGCACTGGCGGCCACCCGCTCCCGGACCGCTCGCCCCGTTCCCAGCCGCAAAGCCTCGGCCGCCAGCCGTTGCAAGTCGCCCAGCGACTGCTGGCGGATCCAGGCCACCGTCTGGTGGAAGTGCGAGCGGGAGACGCTGAACCGGCGGGCTCCAAAGCCCAGCAGCAGGCGCAGCAGCAGCGGGTCGCCCGCCAGCTCGCCGCACATGGTCACCGGTTTCCCGCGCTGGCCCGCCTGGTCGATTACCCGATGGACCAGCCGCAGGACGGCCGGCTGCAACGGGTCGTGAAACGGCTCGACCAGTTCGTCGTCGCGGTCGGCCGCCAGCACGTACTGGGTCAGATCGTTCAGTCCCAGCGAAATACAGTCGACGTGTTCCAGCAGGTCTTCGATGTTCAGTGCGGCGGAGGGCACTTCGACCATCATTCCCAGACGGAACGGCAGCTCGTCCACTCGGCGACAACCCGCGTGGCGGCCGACCCGCTCCTTGACCAGCAGCAGCGTGTCCAGCGTGTCAATCATCGGCAACAGAACGGTCAGGGGCCGGTCGAGAGCCAGGCGGGCGATCGCCGCCACTTGGGGACCGAGAATATCGTCGCGCGACAGCAGCAGCCGGACGCCGCGAATTCCCAGGCTGGGGTTGCGGTTGATGGGGATGTCGGCATAGGCCGGGCACTTTTCCGCGCCGAAATCCGCCAGCCGGATGTTCAGTTCGCGGTCCCCGATCGCTTGGGACACTGCCGAGTACTGCTGGAAGCTCTCCTCCCACGAGGGCCACGAACTGCGATCGATATACAGGAATTCGGTGCGGTACAGGCCGACGCCGTCGGCCTGCAACTGGGCTACCGCCGCCGCCTCGGAGGTGTCGCTGATATTCAGCAGCACGGTCACACGCTGGCCGTCGACCGTTGTGGCGTCGTTGGCGGTCAAGGCGGTTGCGGGGCCGGCGGCGGCGGGCCGGCGGTCATCCACCTGCCGGCGCTCCTCGGCCGTCGGCTCCACCAGCACGCGGCCCGTTTCACCGTCCACGATCACCAGGGCACCGTGCGAGATGGATTCCAGGAGGTTTTCCAGCCCGGCCACCAGCGGCAACCCGAAGCCCCGCGCCAGAATGGCCGTATGCGACTTGCGCCCGCACGATTCGACCGCCACGGCGATGGCCCCCTGGTGCGCCGCCCGGACCAGTTCGGAAGGCGACAGCGACGGAGCCACCACGACGCCGTGGTCCGCCAGTTCCAGTTCCGGCAACCCGCGCAGGCAACGGACCAGCCGCTGCCCGATATCCAGGATGTCCGCCACACGCTCCTGCAGCAGCGAACTGGCGCTGGCCAGAAACTGCCGTTCCAGGGCGAAGGCGGCGTTGGCGACCGCCGCCTCGGCGGAACAGCCGCCGGCCTGGATCCGCTGTTCGATCGGTTCCAGCAGCGTCCGGTCGCGGAGCAACGCGGCGTGGGTGGAAAACATGGCCGCATCGTCGGACCGGCCGCGCGAGGCCAGGTGCCGGCGGACGGAGACAAGCTGAGCCAAGGCGCGGCCGCGAGCCGCATGGAACCTCTCCAGCTCCTGGGACGGCGGCTGAGTCGAGACGACCAGCGCCGCCTCGTGCAGCGACAAGCGGCCATCCAGGACTTGAGCTGGGCCGCTGGCCACGCCCGGACTGACGGCAACTCCCTGCAGAATCATGGACGATCTCAGCGACAAGTGATTCCACCCGAGACGTCGGACGCCGCACGGCGCCCGCCCGACACCGCCCACCGCAACCTGGATTATGACTCAACGGCCGGTCGGGCTAAAGCCACAGGACCACCGAACACCGGTTCAGCCGACTCGGAACCGGGCTGCTCAGAACCGCTGCTCCGACCCGCCATTCGGACCCGACATTTAGAACCGTCGCTCAGAACCGGGCCAGCGGCAAGCAGACACGGAACGTGGCGCCCTGGCCGATCTGGCTGCGGACGGTAATTTCTCCGCCGTGGGCCTCGGCAATGCTGCGGCAGATGCTCAGGCCAAGTCCCGTCCCCGCCGGGGCATCCTCGCGGCGGCGCGCGTCGGCGCCGCGATAAAAGCGTTCGAACACCAGCGGCAGGTCATCCGCCTCGATGCCGGCACCCGTATCGCGCACCTCCAGCACGGCCCGTTCGCCCGCCGCCTCCGTACCCAGATGAACATGAATCCGGCCGCCGGCGGGCGTGAACTTGATCGCGTTGTCCAGCAGGTTGTTGAGCAACTGGCGGAGGTGATGCTGATTGCCTTCGACCAGAACGGGCGAGGTTTCCACCGTCAAATCGATGCCGGCCGACGCGGCCAGATCGCGAAACATCTCGGCCGACCGCTGCACCACTCGGTCCAGACTGACCCGCTGGCCCTGGATCCGCAGGCGATCCGATTCCGTCTCCGACAACAGCAGCAACTGGCTGACCAGCCCTTCCAGCGACTGGCAGGCCTCGACGACATCCCCCAGAAACTCCTCGTATTCGTGCTGCGTGTGGCGGCTGGCCAGGGCCACCTCCGCCGTCGTGCGGATGGCGGCCACCGGCGTGCGCAGCTCGTGGGCCGCATCGGCCAGAAAGTCTTCGTGCCGATCCAGGTGCGAAGCGATCCGGTCCAGCAATCGGTTGACCGTCTGCGCCAGTTGGTCCAGCTCGTCGCCCGTGCCGCGGACGGGCAAGCGTTCGTCGCGGCGGTTGGGACGCAGCCTGGCCGTGCGGTGCATGATATCGCCCAGCACGCGGGTCAGGCGGCCGGCGTAGCCGAACCCAATCAGCGGCGCCAGCAGCAACGCGGTGCCCGCCACGATCGCGGCCAGCCAGTCCACGCGGGCGATCTCCTCGTTCAACACCTCGATCGGCACGCCGACGCAGACCGTGCGCTCCGCCCCGCTGGCGTCGAAGAAGCGGCGGTGGACCAGGCGGTAACCGAGCAACGTCCGCGGTCCCGGAAGCTGCAGCGCCAGCTCCATCGGCAAATCGTTCGGCTGCTCGTCGCTCGACCAGACCACCTGGCCCTGGTCGTCGAAGATGATCGCGAATCGCACGTGCCCGCGGTGGTGCTGGCGCCGCGCCTCCGGATGTTCGTCCAGCCGGGCCACCCACTCCGGATCGGCCAGCAGAATCTGGTTCAGCTCGCGGACGTTTTCCACCAGGAACCGATCCAGTTCGTGCAGCAGGGCCTGCCGCACGCCCACCTGGATGCCCGCCAGCGTCAGGACGACGGTCAGCATCACCAGCAAGGCGCTGCCCAACATCAGCCGGAAGTGCAGCGTCCGGGTGAAGCGCCTAATCCGGGCGAAGAACATAACCTTGTCCCCGCACCGTCTGGATCCGCGTCCTGGCCAGTTTGCCGTCGATCTTTCGCCGCAGATGGTTGATGTGCACGTCCACGACGTTGGTGGTGCCGTCCCAGCCGTCGCCCCAGATGTGTTCGTGCAGCATGTTGCGCGTGACCACCTGGCCGCTGTGCCGCATCATGAATTCCAGGATGCTGAATTCCGTGGGCGAAAGATCCACAGTCCGTCCGTCCTGGGTGGCCTTGCGCGTGCCCAGGTCCAGCCGCAGGTTGCCGACTTCCTGCAGCATGGCCGGACGAGCGGCGCTGCGCCGCAACAGGGCGTGCAGGCGAGCCAGCAGTTCGGCGAACGCAAATGGTTTCACCAGGTAATCGTCGGCCCCTTCGTCCAGCCCCTTGACCCGGTCGTCCACCGAACCCAGGGCAGTCAGGATCAACACGGGAGTTCGCACCCCGCTGGCACGCAACGCCCGCAGCACCTGAAACCCGTCCAGGTCCGGCAACATCAAGTCCAGCACGATCGCATCCAGCTTACATTGCCGGACAGCCACCAGAGCCTGCTCGCCGCCGCGCACCCAGGTGCAGGCATGTCCTGCCTCGCCCAAGCCCCGTTCCAGCGACTTGCCCAGCAGCTTGTCGTCTTCCACCAACAACACCTCCAGAGGACACCTCCTTTCGGACGCCTGCTCATGGCCGCCTTCTCGTTCCCCCGACCGGTTATCCGGGAGAAATCCCTCCAATCATGAATGTAATTTAATATTCGACCCTCCGGTGCGCGTCGATCAGGGACTACAAGGGGAATAGCTGGCGGGCATCGGCCGGCCGGCAATCGACTCCCACCTGCCCACACACCCACGCTTCCGGAAGCCAGGCCAGCAGCGCGTCTGTATTCGCGGGACGGGTCTTGGACCCGTCTGGCGCACCCCCAACAGGCCGAAGGCTCATCACCACCCGGATGATTGACAGCCCTGAGGCTCATCACCACCCGGACCCTTACCTCGCAGGACGGCACCATGCACGACCAGACTTCGACTTCGGAAAGCAGCCGCTTGCCCGACGAACCGGCAGCCATCCCCCGGACCAACTGGATGCAGTTTGCGCGGGCAAACATACTGTCGGGGTTCCTGGTTTTCCTGATCGCGCTGCCGTTGTGCCTGGCCATCTCGCTGGCGTCGGGCTACCCGGCGATCGCGGGCGTATTCACGGCGATTATCGGGGGTTTCGTGGGAGCCTTCTTCAGCAATTCCCAACTGACGATCAAGGGCCCGGCGGCGGGGCTGATCGTGATTGCTCTGGGCTGCGTGACCGAGTTTGGCTTCACGGGCGGTCGCGACCCGGCAGCCGACATGACCGCTTATCGGATGGCGCTGGCGGTCGGCGTGGCGGCCGCGGTGCTGCAGATCGGCCTGGCCCTGTTGCGGACCGGCGTGCTGGGCGAGTTCTTCCCGACGTCCGCCGTGCACGGCATGTTAGCCGCCATCGGCGTGATCATCATGGTCAAGCAACTTCCGGTGGCCCTGGGGCTGCGCGTGTCGGGAGAACCTCTGGAGTTGATCCGCGAGATCCCGCACATGCTGGCCGAGCTGAACCCGGAGATCGCGCTGATCGGGCTGCTCAGTTTGCTGATTCTGTTTCTCAAGCCGCTGGTCAACAACCGTGTCGTGAGGCTGCTTCCCGGTCCACTGGTCGTCATCCTGGTGGCGGTGCCGCTGGGCATGTACTTCGACTTGACGTCCGACCATACGTATACTTTTCACGGCCACCAGTACGCGGTCGGCGAGCAGCACCTGGTGAATGTGCCGTACAGCATGCTGGCGGCTGTGACGACGCCCGACTTTTCGGCGCTGGCCCAGCCGGCGGCCTGGAAGTGGGTTATGATGTATGCGTTGATCGGTAGTCTGGAATCGCTGCTCAGCGCCAAGGCCGTGGACTTGCTGGACCCCTGGAAGCGGAAGACGAATCTGAACCGGGACTTGCTGGCGGTCGGGATCGGCAACCTGGCGGCTTCCTGCGTCGGCGGTCTGCCGATGATTTCCGAGATTGTCCGCAGCCGGGCCAACATCGATAATGGCGCGCGAACCCGGCTGGCCAACCTGTTCCACGGTCTGTTTCTGGGCGTGTGCGTGGCTTTCCTGCCAACTGTAATCCACCGCATCCCGCTAGCCGCACTGGCCGCCATGCTGATTTACACTGGCTTCCGGCTGGCGCACCCCAGGGAATTCGTTCACGTGTTCAAGGTCGGACCGGAACAGCTCGCCGTGTTCGTGACCACGATCGTGGCGGTGCTGGCCACCGATCTGCTGATCGGGATCGCCATCGGCATCGGCCTGAAGGCCTTGATCCATCTGCTGAACGGCGTGCCACTGACCTCGCTGTTCAAGCCGTTTGTGGAAGTGGTCGAGGATGACGGCAAATACCGGATCATCGCCTCGCACTCGGCCGTGTTCAGCAACTGGATTCCGTTCCGACGTCAGATCATTCAAGCCGGGCTGGTGCATCATCGGGACGTCATCGTCGATCTTTCGGAAACGCGGCTGGTGGATCACACCGTGATGGAGAAACTGCATGAGTTGGAGGGGGAGTTCGCCACGGCCGGTCTGCACCTGGAGGTGACGGGGCTGGAGCAGCACCGGCCGCTGTCGGATCATCCTCGCTCGGCCCGCAAACGAAACAAGACGGCGGAACTTCGGCCGGTCAGGTAGGACGGGGCTGAGTTGTCGGTTAGAAGTTATCAGTTATCAGTTGTCAGTTGTCAGTTATCAGTCGGAAGGTGTTTGGTCTGGCGATTCCTGGTAGTGATGGTCGTCTGGCCTGATGATGAGCAGCCAAGCATGAATCAACCCGCGTTGCGGATTCACGATACGAACCCCGACGAGAGCGGTCCGCGAGCGGCCCGGGGCAGCCGTCTGGCTCGACTGGAGCATGCGATCGTGCACGCTGCCCACCTGCTGCCGTCCCAGGGCCCGATCACCGTCTTCGTGCACCACAACACGCTGCACGCGTTCGAGGACTTGCCGTTTGAGCAGGGACTGCGGGCAGGTTTGGAGACGTACGGTTGCGAACCGTTTCTGCCGGAAGATCATTATCGCAACTGCCTGGTGACCGGCCGGATTCATCAGGACGATCTGGCCACCGTGTTGCACGAGGACCTGGGCGATGCGGGCGAAATCCTGCTGGGCTTTCTGGGGACTCGGTTCAACCTGCGAATGGCGATGCTGGAGTATCCACTGCAAACGGCGCCCAGCGCGGAGCTGCGCTGGCTGGTCGCCGAGACCGACGCGCTGCGGCGGTTCCGGGGCTTCGTGCACGGGCCGACGCGGTTGAGGATGGTGGCGGAAACCCGGCATTGGGTCATGCGCGACCTGCGGCAACTGATCGGGAACGACGTCCAGGTGCCGGCGGAGGCAACCGCGCTGGGAGATCGGCAGCAGCGGCACATTCGCGATTTGCTGGAGCTTTTCGGAAAGTCGGCGATCGAGAGTTGGTCGGACGCCACTTGGGAATCGTTCTGCCTGCATCTGTTGTGGCGGATCTGTCTGGAAGGCAGCCATTCGATCGGTCCCAGCGTGGTCCAGCAGCGGGAGGCGCCGGTGCGCCTGGCGGAGTTGCTGCGGGAGGCCACGGGGCGGTCCAGCGATCAGTGGGTGAACGATTTCTTGATCCGTTTTTGTGCCGCCTTTCTGGATCAGGGCTATGCCAACTGGCGGCTGCCGGAACGCGAACGGGGCTTCTTCCGAGCGTTTACCGCCGTCTATGGACAGGCCTGGGGGCCGCCGGATCGCTGGCTCCGCGGTCTGCGGAGGGAACTCGAGCGGCAGGTGGCCTCGGGCCACAGCCCGCTGGAATCGGTCGACGAGTCGCTGGAGCTGGCGGGGATCGCGGAAGGGGAGCGCGACGCGTTCATCCGCGAGACGCTGCTCGCCCTGCCGGGCTGGACCGGCATGCTCTGGCAGATGGAAACCAGCGCCGAGTGGACGCTGTTTCCCGCGCCGGCGGGCACGTTGACCGAATACCTGGCGGTGCGGTTGATTCTGGATCGCCTGGCCGAGCAGGAAGTCGCCCGCCAGGAGCTGGGTTGGCGCGGCGGTCCGAAGGAGTTGCGGAGCCAACTGCGGCGCGAGTTGCCGGAGCTGCAATCGAGGAGCGTCGAGCAGCATGCGTTCCTGGCCTTCCAGTTAGCGCAGGTCCGCGGCTGGTTGCCGCACGAGCTGCATCGGCTGGGATCCCACGAGTGGCGGATGCTGGTGCGGGAACTGGACGAGTTTAACGGGTTCGAGCGGCGGCGAGTTCTGCACCGCGCGTACGAGCGGCGTTACCGCAACCAGACGCTGGATGCGCTGGCCACGCATGGCGGGCGGCGCGTGCCGTGGGCTCACGAATCCTCGCCGCTGGCCGGCCAGGCTCCCACCTTGTGGACCGCCGCGCGGGGCAGCCAGGGATCGCCAGCCGATTCGTTTCCCGCCCAAAGCCCGTCGGTGCAGATCATCTGCTGCATCGACGATCGCGAGGAGTCGTTCCGGCGGCACCTGGAGGAGATCGACCCGGCCTGCGAGACGTTTGGAGCCGCCGGGTTCTTTGGCGTGGCAATGTACTATCGCGGCGCCTCCGACGCGCACGCCCGGCCGCTCTGCCCGGTCGTGATCAAGCCGCGGCACTATGTGAACGAGGAAGTGGCCTACTCGTTCGTCAAGGAGCACCGGCGGCGAGCGGAAACGCGGCGGATGCTCGGCTCCGCCTCGCACCAGGTGCAGGTCGGCAGCCGGACGATCCTGGGTGGAGTGCTGACCGCGCTGGCCGGCTCGCTGGCCTCGGTCCCGATGGTCGCCCGGATCCTGTTCCCCCGCGCCACGGCCCAGATCCGCCGCCTGTTCGGCGGCCTGGTGCGTCCTCCCGCGATCACCCAGTTGCAACTGGAACGCGATGATCCCGAACCGGGCCCCGGCGAGGGGCATGTTGGTTACACGCTGGAGGAAATGACGGACATTGTCGAGAGACTGCTGCGGGACATCGGCCTGGTACGGCGCTTCGCGCCGCTGGTCATCCTGTTCGGCCACGGTTCGTCCAGCCTGAACAACCCGCACGAGTCGGCTTACAACTGTGGCGCGTGCAGCGGCGGTCGCGGCGGTCCCAACGCCCGCGCTCTGGCGGAAATGGCCAACGATCGGCGGGTCCGCGAAAACCTGCAACTGCGCGGGCTCGAGATCCCCGAAGCCACGACGTTTATCGGCAGCTTCCACAACACGTGCGACGACAGCGTGACGTTCTTCGACCTGGACCGGCTCCCGTCGCGCCATCGCCAGCAGTTCGAGCAGATCTGCGACACGATCGACGAGGCTCGCCGGCGCAACGCCCACGAACGCTGCCGGCGGTTCGAATCGGCGCCGCTGTCGCTGAGCTTTGAAGGCGCGCTACGGCACGTCGAGGCCCGCTCGGAAGACCTGTCCCAGGCCCGGCCCGAATACAATCATGCCACGAACGCCGTCTGCCTGGTCGGGCAGCGGTGGTGGAGCCGCGGCTTGTTCCTGGACCGCCGGGCGTTCCTCCAGTCGTACGATCCCAGCCAGGACGACGAGCAACATACGATTCTGGCTCGCATCCTGGCCGCCGTGATTCCGGTGTGCGCCGGGATCAGTCTGGAATACTACTTTTCGAGCGTCGACAACGCGGTGCTCGGTTGCGGCTCGAAGCTGCCTCACAACATCACATCGCTGCTGGGAGTGATGGAAGGCGCGGCCAGCGACCTGCGCCCCGGACTGTCCCAGCAGATGATCGAAATCCACGAGCCGATGCGGATCCTGTTCGTCATCGAAACCACGCCGGAAGCCATGTTGAGCATCCTGGAACGGAATCCGGTCGTCGGCACGCTGTGCCGCAATGAATGGGTGCAACTGGCCGTGATCGAACCTCGCACCCGCTCGCTGCGGGTGTTCCAGGACGGCGCCTTCAAACCTTACCGCCAACGAACGGACAACCTGCCGCGCGCCAAGAGCTCGGCCGATTGGTATCGCGGCTGGCGCGACCACCTGGGACTGGCGGAGATTGAGGAACCCGCCCAGCGACCCGAGCTCCGAAGTGATAACTGACAACTGACAACTAAAGGATTCCCACTCCGTGCCTTACGAACCCGTCATGCGAGCGCTCGGCATCTGCGTGGTTGTCAGCCCGGCCGTGCTGCTGGCCGTGCTGGGTCTGACCGCGCTGCTGGGCAGGCCGCTGCGCGAGCGGGCGATCACCCGCTGGACACACGCGGCGGGAGTCACCGGGCTGGTGGCGGCGATCGCCATGCTGGCGCTGATGCTGGCCACCGACCAGCGCATCGTGCAGATCCAGATCGGCGACTGGGTGAACATCGAGGCCGAGCATTTTCACTTTCACGTCAAGTTTATTTTTGACCGGCTGAGCGTGCCGTTCGTGATCCTGACGTTTCTGCTGTGCGGGACCATCGGCAAGTTCACCAGCCGCTATCTGCATCGCGATCCGGGCTTCTCCCGTTTCTGCGTGCTGTTTGCATTTTTCATGCTGGGCATGATCGTCTCGTCGCTGGCCGGAACGATCGAGGTGTTGTTTCTGGGCTGGGAACTGGTCGGCCTGTCTTCGGCGTTGCTGGTGGCCTTCTTTCAGCAGCGGTTGAACCCGGTCCGGAATGGACTGCGGGTGTGGAGCGTCTATCGCATCGCCGATGCCGCGTTTTTGATCGCCGCGGTCACGCTGCACCACATGACGGGCGCCGGCGACTTTACCGGGCTGATGGGCACCGAGGCCTGGCCGGAGGGGCACGCCACGGTCACGGCCAACCAGGCGTTGTTCGTGGGCCTGCTGCTGCTGCTGGCGGCCGCCGGCAAGTCGGCGCTGGTGCCGTTTTCCGGGTGGTTGCCGCGGGCCATGGAAGGTCCGACGCCTTCCAGCGCCGTGTTCTACGGCGCGTTGTCGGTGCACCTGGGAGTGTTCCTGCTGATGCGCGTCAGCCCGCTGTTCGAATTGTCGCCGCTGCTGCGTTCGGCCGTGATCGGCCTGGGCCTGGTCACGGCCGTGTACGCCGCCTTGACCGCACGCGTCCAGACCGACGTGAAAAGTGCCCTGGCGTTCGCGTCGCTGACCCAGGTCGGCATCATCGTCGTGGAGGTGGGAGCGGGTCTGAACTACGTCGCGCTGATCCACATGGTCGGGCACGCCTGCCTGCGGACGCTGCAACTGCTGCGGGCTCCCACGCTGCTGCAGGATTACGACCTGTTGAAGAATGCCATCGGGACGCACCTGCCCCAGCAGCAGACGTTTTGGGAACGCACGCTGCCCCCGGAGGTTCGCAACTGGGTGTATCGCCTGGCATCGGAGCGGGGATACCTGGACGGTTTGCTGAACGAGCTGGTGATCCATCCCTTTCAGGCCGTGTTCCGCTGGTGCGACCGGATGGAGCGGCGGTGGACGGACTTGCTGTCGGCCAGCAGGTCGCGCGTGTCGGATCAGTTGGATCGCAACACGGAAATTATCGACTGAACAGGCGAGCGGGGGGCGTCAGCCCCCTGTTTCAACTTTTGGCGAGCGGGGGGCGTCAGCCCCCTGTTTCTCGGTGAACTGAAAACCATGAACAACATCTTGCAACTCCCCTGGCTCGAACTGGCGATTCTGATACCGCTGGCCGGAACGCTGACGGTCATGTTCGTACGGGATCCGGAGACGGCCCGCCGCCGAGTGCTGATTGTCTGCGGGCTGATGTTCGCCTGCGCCGTGGGCGCCTGGCTCGACTTCGGCCAACTGCATACGTTCGAAGCCCACGACCATTGGGACCTGGTGACGCCTTGGCTGGGCGAGGACGCCGTGGTGATCGACGAGCTGAGTGCTCCGCTGATGCCGCTGGCCGCCCTGCTGTACCTGTTGACGGCAGTGGCCACGTTGCGGACCAAGATGGGTCGATTCCCGTTTACCTGGACGTTATTCTCGGCGGCGATCTTGATGGCCACACTCAGTTGCCGCGCCCCGTGGGGAGTGATCGGGCTGCTGGCGCTGCAGACCGTGCCGCCCTACTTTGAATTGCGGGAGCGGGGCCGGTCCACGCGAGTCTTCGTTCTGCACATGGGTTTGTTTCTGGCCTTGCTGGCGGGCGGCTGGGCTCTGCTGCAGTCGTCGGAACCAGGTTCGCCGCGCTCGATCTGGGCGATCGGCATGCTGACGGCGGCTATCTTGATCCGCAGCGGCAGCGTTCCCCTGCACTGCTGGATGACCGACCTGTTCGAGAATGCCTCGTTCGCCACGGCCCTGCTGTATGTCACGCCGATGGCCGGCGCCTACGCGGCCGTGCGGCTACTGCTGCCCGTTTCGCCCGAGTGGGCCATGCGGAGCATCGCCATCATCTCGCTGGTCACCGCGGTCTATGCCGCGGGCATGGCGCTGGTGCAGCGCGAGGCGCGGCGGTTTTTCGCCTACTTGTTTCTGAGCAATTCGTCGCTGGTGCTGGTGGGGCTGGAAGTGGCCACGCCGATCGGACTGACCGGCGGGTTGTGTGTCTGGTTGTCGGTCGGCATGTCGCTGGCCGGATTCGGGCTGACGCTACGGTCGCTGGAATCCCGCACCGGCCGGATTTCGCTCGACACGTACCACGGTCTGGCGAGCCACATGCCGAGCCTGGCCGCCTTCTTTCTCCTGACCGGCCTGGCCAGCGTGGGGTTTCCCGGCACCGTGGGGTTCGTGGGAGTGGAATTGCTGGTCGAGGGCGCCGTCGGCGTGTACCCGCTCGTCGGCATGCTGGTCGTCGTGGCCGCGGCCTTGAATGGCATTGCCGTGCTGCACGCGTACTTCCGATTGTTCACGGGAGCCGAGCACCGGGCGTCGATCACGTTGCAGGCCCGCTGGCCGGAACGGGTCGCCGTGCTGACGCTCAGCGCGCTGATCCTTGGCGGCGGGTTGTTCCCGCAGCCCGGGGTCCACTCGCGGTATCACGCGGCGACGGAGCTGATTGCCCGCAACCCGCATGCGCCGGCGCCGCGCGTGCACGCGGGGTATCGCGAGCCGGATGCGCCCGTTGGCCAGATGGTCCCGTCGTCGGCCAGCCGGCTGGCAGAGCGAGTTGTTACTGCACCTCCAGCACCAGGCTCTCCGAGTGGCCGTTGAACTCCGGGGCGTACATGCACTGGATCGCGGCGAAGCCCGTCTGGTACTTGCCCTTGTGCTGGACGCGGACCGAGTATTCGAACACGTACGTGCCCTTGGGCAGATAATCGATGAAGAAGTGGCTGGCCGCGTCCCGTGTGGACTCGTAGTAGTACAGGCCATCCTGGAACTTGTACTGCGACAGCACATTCACCGGCTCGGTGCCGCTGCCGCGGTAGTCCTTCAAGTGGACGTACTCCATGTCGCGGTCGGTGCGCAGCACGACCCGCACCACCAGTTCGTCGCCCACCGCGACCGGTCCCTCGACGGGTTCCAAAACGGGGCCTTTGCGGGTGTTGGTCTTGGTGAACAGTTGCTTGGTCAGCTTCAGAGGCGTGCCCTCGTAGGCCGTCACCTTGCTCATGTCTTCCAGGTACTGCCAGTGGACGCTGCCCCAGGCGACGCCCTGGTCGACCTTCTTGACCGTAATCCGACCCAGTTCGGGCTGAATCTCGCGGCCGGCGAAGCGTTCCTCGTAGAAGCCGGTGCCCGCCTCGACCTTTTCCGGTTCGATCAACTCGCCGCCCAGTGACAGCTCGACCAGCGCGTCCGACGCCAGCAGGTTGGTGCCTCGCAGCAACAGGGCGTAGATGGCGTCGGCCGTGGCCTTGGTGGTCTTCCAGTCCTGCGTCTGCTTCTGTTTGAGCAGCCAGACCTTGCAGTCCTCGACCGACTGCGGATCCTTGGCCACCTCGTCGAACGCCTCGATCATCACGGCCTGCGTTTCGATCGGCGCCCGGTACCACCACCAGGACAGTTCCTGGTCGCGCCAGAACATGCCGAGTTCCTCGTCGCTGACCGAGCGTTCCTTGATCGAGGCCATGATGCCGCGCGCCGACTCGGCGTCCCCGAAGCGGTTCAGCGCGATGGCCAGGTGGCCTTGCGACTGCCGGACGGCCAGTTGCAGCCAATACTTGCGAGCCTGGCCCAGCCAGTAATCGACGGCCGGCTTGTGTTCGGGGGCCACGGCCTGGTCTTCCAGGAAAAAGCTGCGGCCGTACAGGTACAGTGCGATCAGCGTCGAGAGATGGTTCTTGTCCCGCTGGTCGGCCGGAATCCGATTGTGCATTTCCGTGACCCAGGCATCCAGCCGCCGCAGCGATTTGACGGCGGGAGCGACGTCGATCGCCACTCCCAGGTGCCGCAGCCGTCCGAAGCCGGTGGTGATGTACAGCGTGATGTAGTCGTTGGCCGGGCCGCCGGGGAACCAGGGCCAGGCACCGTCTTCGTATTGCTGGTCGGCCAGTTTTCGCAGCAGGGCGGCCGTTTCGCTGTTCAAACGGTTATCGTCGAACAGGATGCCGACGTTGCGGCGGGCCTGGCTCTCGGCGGCCGCCTGGCGAACCCAGGGCGTCTCCTCCAGGGCCACGGCCTTCAGATCCTCGTTCTTCTCCAGGGGACTGTCCAGCGTATCGCCGCCAGACAACTTCCAGACATCGAACACGCGGCGGATCTTCGGATCGGACGCGGCGATGTGCCGAGCCAGCGAATTGGCGTACAGGCGGTTGAACGTTTGCTCCGTGCACTGGTGCGGGAACTCCATCAGGTACGGCAGCGCCATCACGGCGTACCACGACGGGTTGGAGACCATCTGGACCGTGAGTGACTTGTGCTTGAGCGAGTCCGACTGGCCGGACTGCAGCAGGCGGTCGAATGCGAACTCCTTGCTTTGCGGACCGCGGATCGGCAGCGGCAACGATTCGGTGACCAGCACGCGGCGCGAGAGCACCGGCAGGTAACCTTCCTCGCCGTCCGACAGCCGGCCGGTGGAGCCGACCGCCTTGTAGGTCAGGAACCCCAGATCGTCGGGCACCTGCAGCTTCCAGGAAAACGACTTCGACTCGCCCGCCGGAATGTCGAACGCCTGGTCCAGCGTCTGGTTGCCGAGCAGACTGTCGACCGAACTGCCGCTGGCGGCGTCGGCCAGTGTCAGCCGGACCTGGCCTTGTTGGGCGGTAGGCGACTGATTGCTGACCTTCACGGTGAATTCCAGCAGGTCGCCTTCGCGGAGGAAGCGGGGCGGATTGGGCTGGATCATCAGGTCCTTGGCGGTCACGGTCTTGTCGGTCAACAGGCCGCCGCGGAGCTGTGCATCGTGGGCGAAGCCGAGAAACTTCCATTCGGTCAAGGCTTCGGGCATGGTGAATTCCATCCGCACCGTGCCGTCGTCGGACGAGACCAGGTGCGGCAGGAAGAACGCCGTTTCGTTCAGGTTCGTGCGAGCCGAAACCTGGCTCAAGTCGGGCCCCGGTTCGGCGCCGGCGGCACCGGCATCCGACGGGCTCTTGGCGGCATCGGCGTTCCGATCCTCAAGCGATTCGGCCTTGCGAAGCTGATTTTCAGCCCCTTTCTCCTGGGCCAGCCCGTCTGCAGAAAAACGCCGATTTGACTGTTGTCCCGGCGCGGCGGTGGCGGCCATCGGAGCCAGGCCGCGGCCGCCGCCCCGGCCCCCGCCGAAGAAGGCGTAGCCGTAGAAGTTGCCGATGATCTCCGCCGGGAAATGGCGGTAGGTCAGCGAGCCGTCTTTCTGGGCGAGCTGCCAGTTGCTGTAGATGGGCTGGAAATACTTCATCGTGTTTTCGAACTGCGAATTCACCCGCGAGTAATCGGTGCGGAAGACTCCGAAGCCGGTCCGCCAGGAATGTGGCAGGTAGGCGTCCAGCGAGGCGTCGTACAGGCCGGCCACCAGTTCGGCCACGGCTTGCTTGGCGTCGGGGCCCGTAATCACGGCCGTCCAGGTTTCTTTCTGGGCGGGCGCCAGCTTGGAAACGAAGTGTTCCCACTTGATCGTCAGTTGCTTGTTGGTCCAGGGCACCTCGATGCGGCGGCTTTCCAGGTAGGCCCGGTTCTCGCGGACCATGGTAACTCGCAGGGTGAATCCGCCTCGCATCGTTTCGGCGACCTGCTGCTTGATTTGCAGTTGGGTCGCGCCGGGTTCGGTCCAGAAGCTCTGCAGCAGCTTGTTGCGGTGTTCGACTTCAACGAACGCGCGGGCCTGGTCGTAACCGCTGCCCCAGACGCCCAGGAATTCCTCGCCCGGTTCGAGCGACCATTTGGGAGCGGCCAGCAGGTTGGGGATCTTCAGTTCCAGTTTGCCGGCCGACGGGTCGAGTACCTGCAGCGGCAACTGCGCGGTGACCGCCTTGCCGAAGCGGTCGGTGGTTTCCAGTTGGGCGCGGTAGACGCCCGTTGGCAGCGGGACTTGCAGCCTGGCGTTGCCGCCGGCGTCGGTGGTCACACCCTGTTCGAACACGACGGCTCCCAGCGGCCAACTGTTGGGATTGGTGGGATCGGGCGGAGGGGCTTGCAGTTCACCACCCTTGGCTCTCCGCACGGCGTACGGCAGCGGCCGGCCCGACAGCGGCGGACGGTGCATTTCGCGGGGCTGGCGCAACTGGTAAACCTTCAGCGTTCCCTCGGCAGCTTGCCCCTCGCCGTCCAGCGTGGCCGTGCGGACGGTGATCTCGGCCGGTTTATCGCGGACTTGCCAGTCGTCGGCCGCAAGCGTGGCGGAGAGGGCCGTGTAGCCGACGCGGATGGATCGCTGGGCCGATCGCGTCTCGCCCGTGGTGTCGGTCACGTCGGCGAAGATCGTGAACTCGAACGTCGGTTCGCTTTCGGCAGGCACCGACAGATCGGGCCGAGCGGTGAACTGCACCGGGAAGCTGCCGTTCGACTCGGTGACGGCCGTACCGTGGGCGATCTCCTGGCTCTGGCCCGGATTGGGCGGCATCCACCAGCAGCGCCAGTACCACCAGACGGGATAGCGCACCTGGCGGACCACGCGCCAGCGGACCTTCGCTCCGTCGATGGCGGCCCCGGTATAGGCCGTGGCCTTGCCCACCACTTGGACGTCGCCGTTGAGCCGCGCGGCCTCCTTGGGCGGCTCGACCGCCACCTGGAACTTGGGCCGCTTGTACTCCTCGACCGACACCTGCGCGGCTCCGGCCGGTTGGCCGTCGGTGCGGATGGTCATGCGGCCCATCAACCGGTCGCGGGGCGCGGTGAAACTGCCGCTGAAGCTGCCGTAGTCGTTCGTGCGGTGCGTCAGCCGCTCGATCTCCTTGCCGTTGACGTCCTGGAAGATCACCACCAGGTTGCGTCCCTTGATCACCTGGTAGTTATCCGTGCGGTGGTCCACCGCGATGGCGATCCCCTTGTACTGGATGGTCTGGCCGGGGCGGTACAGCGAGCGGTCGGTGAAGAACAGCGTCTGTTCGTTGGGCCGCTCCTGCGAGTCGTAGCGGTTCACGTAGAAGTAGTTGACCGACGACAGTCGCTGGCCCTCGTGTTCCGCCAGCAGCAGGAAGGCGTTCAACTGGTTGCCGGCAAAGCGGAACAGGCCGTTGTTGTCGGTCTTGACCGGGTTGACGGCGACCAGTTGGTTGCGATTGCCTCGGCCCCAGCCGCGTACCGTGGCGCCGGCGATCGGTTCGCCGCTGACCGCGTTCAGCACGAATCCTTCCAGGACGCCGTCGCCTTGGCGCGTGCGGACCACCAGCGCCAGATTGCTGACCCAGAATTCGGCGAACGTGACCAGGTTGTCATCGGGCCGGAACTGCTGGTCGTGGCTGGCGATCAGGTAATACGAGCCTTGCGGCAGGTCCTTGGGAGCCGCCAGTTGCTCCACGCGCTGCTGGTAATCCTCGGTGGCCGGCAGGTCGGCCGACCAGGAGCGGACCGGGGTCTTGCCGAGCAGGGCTCGCCGCTGATTCTGATCCAGGTTCTCGGCGCCCCAGCGCCCAGAGCGGACGTGCTCGTCGAAATCGTACGGCACGACGCGGAAGTGAATCTTGGTCACGTTGCGGTACGTGACATCGACGGTCGGCAGCGGCTCGCTCCAGACGCGCTCGGTGGTCACCTGGGACTCGCGAGCCTCGATCTGCTGGATCAGGTTGAAGCAGCGGCGGCCGCCCACGCTGTCGGGAAACCGGGCCAGACCCTGGCGAGCGACCTCGCGGGCCTCGACAAACTCCCCTTGCGAATGCAGCAGCGAGGCCCAGTTGTGAATCGCCCGGGTCGAGATCTCGTGGGCCGCGTGTTCGTCGGCGAAGCGTTTCAGGGCGGCCAGGTAACGGGCGTCCTTTTCCTCGCCGAATGCCTTGTTGTGGCCAAATTCCAGCCGCCCCAGGTCGGCGTCCAGCAACGCGCTGCGGTCGTCGTCGGCCTGGTGGAAGCGGAGCAGGTTCTGGTACAGGCGAACGGCCTTTAGCGTGGGAGCGTCCTCATCGGTGGTTTCGGGTTTCCAGGCCAGAAAGTCGGCCACGCTGCCGAAGACGGGGCTGTCGGCCCGCAGGTCGAAGGCGTCCTGGGCCCGCGCCGCGGCCTGTTCCCCGGAGGCGTAGAATTCCAGGGCGTCGTGGGCCAGGAAATCGTACAGCGTGGGCCGGTAGGCGTCGGGCGCGTTGCCCTTTTCCAGCAGCTCGTCGTAGTCGGCGATGGGGATCTTCTGCAGGATTTCGGCCGCCGCCAGGACTTGCTGGAACTGCTTGTCGATCTCGGCGAAGATCCTCGGCAGGTCCCAAGTGGTGAAATCGTCGCCCGGCGGAGCGGCGGTCTGGGTCCGCTGCATGAACCGCCAGCGGTTCTGCTGGAAGTAGTGCCAGTACCAGTTGGCCAGGATCGCTTGCAGCACGGGCTTCATTTCGGCCGGAGCGGCCTCGATTTCGGCCTCCATGCGGCGGATTTTTTCCTCCGGCTTGTTCCCCTGGATGTTGCCTTCCAGGGCGATCTTCTGACCGATCGCCTTGACCGCTTCGGCGTAGGCTTTCTCCCGCAGGGCGGCGGCGATGATCGGTTCCAGTTTCTCGATCGCCGTCTTGGGCAATCCCTTCTTCATGGCTTCGTCCACCTCTTTCCACTCGGCGTCCCGGGGGCCGGCCCAGGCCACGGCCAAGATCGCGGCGATCAGCAGCGCGGGGACGGGGATCCAACGAGCGTGTCGGTTCATCGCGGTCGATGCTCCAGGGAGAACGGCGGATCGGGTGGCTCCAGGGCCGGGCACGATCACCGGGAGGATGGGGGTCAGCGGTCGCAGTCCCGTGTCTGGCCCAGTGTAGCAGGGCCGGACGATCGGCGTAGAAGTCGGACGGTCCGGGCGGCGGAAAAGTTCCCGGTCAAAAAATTGCGGAATACTGATCTGGATTCGCGGGCCGAGTCTGTTATACTTTCCCCAAGAAGTCTGGGAAGGTGTCCAGATTGACCGGAAGAGAGAGCTTCTCTCGTGCCCTACTGCTCAACGGATCCAATCGGGTCTTCTGCTTTGAGTCCTCGACTCACAAGCCGCTCAAGATCTCTGACTGGCACAACTCGTGGGCCAAGGTTCATCGGTCCGTCTTCAGGCGCTGTGCAAATCGCGGTTGGGAAGCGACGCGCCCAGGGGTCTGAGAAATCGCACCTGCCCGGCTTTCAAGTTGGTGGCTTCGAATTGGTGGGTCGCGGTTGCGCGACGGTGAGAAGCCCGAGTAATTTGAGCCCCCAGGGCTCCCAAGGGACGATTATGAGTAAGAAGAACCTGTACGTCGGTAACCTTTCCTTCAGCACCACTTCCGATTCACTGCGCGACTTGTTCAGCCAGTACGGAACGGTAACCTCGGCCACGGTCATCTCCGACCGCGAAACGGGTCGCTCGCGCGGCTTCGGATTTGTCGAGATGACGAGCGGCAGCGACGAGGCGATCGAGAACCTGAACGGGGCGGACCTCGACGGACGGAAACTGACGGTGAACGAAGCACGTCCGCGCGAAGATCGCCGCGGCAGTGGCGGTCCACCGCGTCGCAACCGGTACTGATTCTCGGCTGAGCCGCTGACGAGCCTGCCGCTGGAACTCCGGCCGAACGTCCCAACCGTCCGGCCGGCGCCTGGCAGCAAGCTCCCAGGGCAGGAACCCCTTGCCCGCACACGTTGATCAAAGACCGGCCCGCCACGGCCCGCCGGTTCACCGAGGCGTCCTGCCCGATTCGAGGTAGGGCAGGCGCGTCTCCACTCTCTCGGCGTCACCTTGCCGGCGTCACCTTGCCGGCGTCAGCTGGAATCTGACTTGTTGCCCCGCCTTGTAGCCCGACGCGTCAGCGAGGGACGTCCGGAGTAGCCCGACGCGTCAGCCAGCGACGTTAGGGCACGATTCGACGCTCAACCGGGCGACTCCCGGCCGGCGCCGTTTCGCTTCATGGCTGGCTGTCGGGCCGCGGCGCACTGCCACGGCACTCTTTGTCCGGCACGAACTGGTCGATGACCCGTTCGTCGTACACCTGGAAGCCGGCTTTCTGATAGGTCGGCAGCGCGACCGGGTGATCCAGGTCGCAGGTGTGCACCCAGACCCTCCGCGGCGCCGCTTGCCAGGCAGTCCGCAGGGCCCAGTTCAGCAGGTAGCGGCCCAATCCCTGCCCGATGAATTCCGGAAACAGGCCGAAATAGGCCAGCTCGATGTCGGGTTCCGTCCGAGCGTCCAGTTCGGCATAGCCCGCCGCTTCTCCCGCCACGTTCAAGACGTAGACCGCGACGCGATCGTCCTGCAGGATGCCTCGCAGCTCCTCGTCGGGCATCCGGAGCCGGTCGACCCAAAACAAGTCCGCTCCGACTCCGCGATACAGCCGGCGGTAATCATCCACCGCCAGCCGGACAGCTCGCGCCACGCGCACGTCGGGGCGCGGCGCGGCAACCACCTCGGCCGGGGCAACGAACATCTGCAGGTAGGTTGTGCGCGTCTTGACGATGGCCATCAGCGGTCACCTTGTTGCTGTCAGCTCCGCAGTCGACAAATTAACGCTGCGGGTCCGGTTCAGCGGGGCTGTTTTCGAGTATGCTGGAGGAATGCTCAAACATCGCCTCCGGCCCTTCCGGGCCACGAAACACTTCGAGCGGAGCTTGCCCTGGCGGTTCCTGGCGGCGCTGCTCGGCTTCGTCCCGATTCTCGCTTGCGCACCGGCCCGCGCCGAGACCAGCCGTCCGCCAAATGTCGTGTATATCATGGCCGACGAGCTGGGTTATTACGAGTTGTCGTGCCTGGGCAATCCCCATTTGCGGACACCTCGTCTGGATCAGATGGCGAAGGAGGGGCTCCGCTTCAGCCAGGCCCTGGCCGGATCGTCCGTCTGCGCCCCGACGCGGTGTTGCCTGCTGACGGGCAAACACAGCGGCCACACTTCCGTCCGATCCAACGGCGGCGGCACGCCCTTGCGGGCTGGGGAAGAGACGATTGCTTCGCTGCTCAAGGCACGAGGCTACGCCACGGGTGGTTTCGGCAAGTGGGGCTGCGGAGGGCGAGGTTCCACCGGAGTGCCCGAACAGCATGGCTTCGACGTTTTCCTGGGCTACTACGACCAGGTGCACGCGCACAGCTACTATCCTCCCTATATCATCCGCAATAGCCAGGAAGTCCCCCTGCCCGGAAACCGTGGTGGCAGTGACGGCGAGACCTATTCCCATTACGTGATCTTCGACGCGGCCAAGGACTTTATCCGGCAGCATCGGGATCAGCCCTTCTTCTGTTATCTGCCGATCACGCCGCCGCATGGGATCTTTGACATTCCGGACAGCGACCCGGCCTGGCAGTTGTTCAAGGACCAGCCCTGGCCCGAACCCGCTCGGCGCTATGCGGCCATGGTCAGCATGGTGGATCGGCACGTGGGCGAGGTGCTGGACTTGCTCCGCGAGCTGGACTTGGAACGCAGCACGATCGTCTTCTTTTCCGGTGACAATGGCGGCGCCGACTATTTCGCCGACACGGCGCATCCTCGAGGGATTCATGGCGCCAATCGGCATCCGAAATTGGGCGTGGAGTTCCGTGGCAAGAAGGGGACCCTGTACGAAGGCGGACTTCGGATCCCGATGATCGTGCGATGGCCGGGGAAGGTCGCCGCCGGCCGGGTCAGCGCGTTGCTCTGGTACTTTCCCGATGTCCTGCCAACGGTGGTCGAATTGGCGGGAGGAAAAGCACCGCCGGACGTTGATGGAATCTCCATCGTGCCGGAATTGCTCTTCGACCCCGCCACCAGCACTCCTGACGGTTCCCAGAGACAGCACGAGTTTCTGTACTGGGAGTTGGGCAACCAGGTTGCCGTCCGAGTGGGAGAATGGAAAGCAATTCGGCCCGCTCGCGAGGCACCATGGGAGCTGTATGACCTGAGCCATGACGTAAGCGAACAACGCAATGTGGCCAGCAAGCAGCCGGTGATCCTGGCTCAACTGCAGAAATTGGCCGCCGAGGCGCACACTCCGGTGCGGGAGGGCGAATTCTTCGACCCGGAGATTCACCAGCGCGATCGGCGAGCGAAATTCGGCGGCCGCTCCCGGCCGTGAAGCGCCAACGATCCGGCGGTTCGTCCGCTTCCGACTGCGTTCTGAAGCTTAGGGCGGACCGTGGGCCTCGACCGCGGAACTGGGAGCGCCTGGCGAACGCCGAGTCCCGCGCTGAGGAGAACTCGCTGGCCCATGTTTCGTTTCCGCATTTTGCCGTGGGAGTACGGAGTCCGCAATCTGCTGCGGCGCCCGGCGCGAACCCTGTTGACGCTGTTCGCGCTGACGTTGGTCGTGACCCTGATCCTGGTCGTGCTCGGTTTCCTGCGCGGGTTGGAGCGGTCTCTGGGCCGATCGGGCGATCCCGATGTGATGCTGGTTCACGCGCTGGGTGCCGGCGAGAACCTGGAGAGTTCGTCAATCCCGGCGGGAACTGCCGGCTTGCTGGCCGCCAGCCTGAGCGGGATTCAACACCGCTACGATGTGCCCTGCGTGTCGCCGGAACTGTACCTTGCCGTGCGGCTGCGCGTCGGCGATCAGGCCGAGGCACTGGGACTGGTGCGGGGCGTGACCCCGACGGCGCCGCTGGTGCGCCGGCAGGTGCGGATTGTCGAAGGACAGTGGCCGGGACCCGGCGAAGTCCTGGCGGGAAGGCTGGCCGCCGCCAAGCTCGGTTGCCGCGACAGCCAGTTAGCCATCGGCCAGCCAGTGCGGTTCGAGGGGCGGACGTGGCGCGTCAGCGGGCGGTTTACGGCGGACGGCTCCAACCTGGAGGCCGAACTATGGTGCCCGCTGGCCGATTTGCAGCCGGCCATGAAGCGGCAGGACGTGAGCCTGGTCGCGCTGCTGCTGCGGCCGGACGCCAGTCCCGCCGATGTGCGGCTGTTCTGTCTGGAACGCGTCGACCTGGAACTGCGAGCTTTGTCGGAACTGGAGTACTCGGCGGGTCTGAGGCGACACTATGGGCCGGTGCGCGTGCTGGCCTGGCTGGTGATGCTGATGATCGCAGCCGCGGGGGTCTTCGCGGGCCTGAACATGATGTCCGGAGCCGTGGCTGGCCGGACGCGCGAGATGGCGACCTTGCAGGCCATCGGCTATCGGCGGCGAGCGATCCTCGGTAGCCTGATTCAGGAGGGAACTCTGCTGGCCGCCACGGCGTCCCTGCTGGCCGCGTTACTGACCACGCTGATCGTGAACGGCCTGGCAGTGCGTTTTACGATGGGAGCATTCACTTTGCACGTTGATGGTCCGGCTCTGCTGGCGGGCTGCGGCGTGGGACTGCTGCTCGGTGCCGCGGGGGCGCTGCCGCCGGCCGTCAAAGCGCTCCGGCAGCCTGTCGCCGCGGGCCTGCGGGCGATTTAACTCAGCATTTTCGACACGACACGGGAAATCCTTTTTTCCGGCGCACGAGCCGGGAGGTCAGTCATGCCAGGCGCGTTCGTTTTGTTGAACCAGACAGCGATATCAGGCAGACCAGCTACGGGGAGCGCGCGGGGCACGAGCGCACGCCGAACTTTCTGGATCTGGCCACTGGCCGGCCTGCTGCTGGCGGGTTGTGCCGATCCAGGAGGCAGCCATGGGACGTCAGTCGCCGCGCCGGCGCCCGATGCGACGTATCTTCTGGTAGAGGCGCCCGACGATGTAATGGAAGTCGCGGCGGCTCGCGCGGCCGCCCAGGACCAACAGCAAGTCACGTTGGTGGGTCACATCGGCGGTTCGGCCGAACCGTTTGTTTCAGGTGTGGCCGCCTTCACGCTGGTGGACACGAGTCTGAAGTGGTGCCCGGAAGAGGAGGGCTGCCCGACGCCCTGGGACTATTGTTGCGATCCAGGCGCCGTGCGGGACAATCTGGCGCTGGTCAAGATTGTGGATCAGGCTGGCCTGCCCGTGCAGCGTGATGCCCGGACCCTGCTGGGAGTCAAGGAACTGTCGAAAGTGATCGTCCGCGGCAAGGTGGCGCGCGACGAACATGGGAACTTTACGTTGTTGGCCGAGAAGGTTTATCTGCCTGGGCCGTAGGCGGCCGCACCGGGAGATCGATACATGTCGGCGCAGCTCGACCTGCGGCAGTTATCGCTGCCGCGGGAAACCTCGGAGCCGGTCGCTCGCGCGCCAAGACCATGGCGCCGATTCCTGGGCCGTTATGCGTTGCCCGCCGTGGTGCTGCTGGGATTCGTCGCGCTGGGGGCGTGGGCCAGCCGCGAATGGCTGCTGCCGGCTCGGCCCGTGACCGTGGTGCCAGTGGTGGCGATGCGAGCCGAGACGCAGTCGGCGGGCACGCCCTTGTTTCAGGCACCGGGCTGGGTCGAGCCGCGGCCCACCCCGATTCTGGTTCCCGCGCTGGCCGAAGGGATTGTCGAGCAACTGCTGGTTGTCGAAGGGCAGACCCTGGAAGCCGGTCAGCCCGTGGCCCGGCTGATCGACACGGACGCGCGACTGGAGCTGCGGCAGGCCGAGGCGGAGTTGAAGTTGCGCGAAGCGGAGACCGAAGCGGCTCGCGCTGAGCTGGACGGCGCCCGCTTGCGGCTGGAACATCCGGTACACCTGCAAGCTGGGCTGGCCGAAGCCCAGTCGCTGCTGGCCAAGGCCGAACTGCAACGGGCACAGTTGCCGTTCCTGATTCAAGCCGCGGAGGCCCGTCTGACGTTTACCAGGCAAAACCTGGCGGGGAAACAGGCGGCCGAGGGAGCCGTCTCGGAGCGGTTGCAGCAGCAGGCGTTGAGCGAGCACGCGGCGGCCACGGCCGAGTTGCAGGAGCTGCGCGGACGCCAGGCGCCGTTGCAAGCCGAACTGGAAGCGTTGCAGCGCCGCTCCCAGGCCTTGCAGCGGCAACTCCAACTGCTGGTCGACGAACAACGCCAGGTGGCCACCGCCGAAGCTCGGTTGCAGGCAACCATGGCTCGCCAGACCGTGGGGCAATTGGCGGTCGAAGCTGCCCGCTTGCGGCTGGAACGCATGACGGTCCGGTCTCCGGCCGCCGGGCGTGTGCTGGCGGTGGTAGCGGCGCCAGGCTCGCGCGTCATGGGGTTGGCTCCGCATGACGAGCATAAATCGACCACGGTGGTCACGTTGTACGACCCCCAACTGCTGCAGGTCCGAGTCGACGTGCGGTTGGAAGATGTTTCGCAAGTCGAACCAGGGCAGCCCGTCGTGTTCACCACCGCCTCGTCGCGCGAACCGTGCTCCGGGCAAGTGCTGCAGTTGACGTCGCGGGCCAACATTCAGAAGAACACTTTGGAGGTGAAAGTCGCATTGGACGCCCCGCCTGCCACCATCCGCCCGGAAATGCTGGTCACCGCGACGTTCCTGGCCGCTTCGTCCTCGCCGACGGCGACGGACGAGTCGTCGCGGCAACTGCGGCTGTTCGTGCCGCGGCAACTGATCCAGTCCGACGGAGACCGCCACCTGGTCTGGCTGGCCGATCCGGCGGGCGTCGCGCGCCGGGTCGCGGTGCGCCTCGGAGCGCGGCTGGATGGCGACCTGGTGGCGGTCGAGGAGGGACTGAGAATCACGGACCGCTTGATCGCCAGCGACCGCGGCCAGTTGCGCGAGGGACTGCGGATACGAATCGTCGCAGAGGCGAGCGGCAGCGGCCTGGAAGCACCTGGCGAGGCCGCGGACCCACCGACGCGTTCCACGACGGGTTCCCCCACGCTTTCCACCACTGGCTCCACGGCCACCGCGAGGCACTAAGCATGGCGCTGGTGGAAATCCGCGGTCTCACGCGGCAATTCCGCAAGGGCGGACAAACCATCACGCCGCTCGAAGACGTGCAGTTGGACATCGAGCCGGGTGAACTGGTCACGCTGATGGGGCCCAGCGGCACGGGGAAGAGCACGCTACTGAACCTGATCGCGGGCATCGATCGGCCCGATGCGGGGACCATCTGTGTCGCCGGAACCGAGATCACCCGTCTCACGCGCACGCAATCTGCCGACTGGCGTGCCGAACACTTGGGCTACGTTTTTCAGACGCCCAACCTGATCCCCGTGTTGACGGCCTACGAGAACGTCGAGCTGCCCCTGTTGCTACAGCCGATGTCGGCCGGTGAGCGGCGGAAGCGTGTGGAAGTGGCGCTGCACGCGGTGGGGTTGAGCGATCGGGCCGAGCATTATCCGCGGCAGTTGTCCGGCGGCCAGGAACAGCGGGTCAGCGTGGCTCGCGCCATCGTGGCTCACCCGCAGGTCATGGTTGCCGACGAGCCCACGGGCAACCTGGACGCGGCCACCAGCGAACAGATCCAGGTGCTGCTGCAACGGCTCAATCAGGAGCTGGGAATCACGCTGCTGCTGGTGACGCACGACCAGCGCGTGGCGTCCCTGGGCACTCGGCGGCTACTGCTGACCGCCGGGAAGATCAGTGAACCGGGCCGAGCGTTTGGCCAGCGGCAAGGGACCGGTTGAGCGGCGGCGGGTCGCGGCAAGCCAGGGGGAAGGGACCGTGGGACGATTCACACCGTATGTGCTCAAGAGCCTGTGGCGGCATCGGGCTCGAACAATGCTGACCGTCAGCGGCCTGGCGGTCGCGCTGAGCGTATTCTGTTTCGTGGGAGCCGTGCAGCGAGCGCTCCGGCAACTCACGGCCAGCGACGATGCCAGTCGCGTGTTGATCGTCTTCCAGGAGAATCGCTTTTGTCCGGCCAGCAGTCGCCTGCCGCTGGACTATGCGGACCGGATCCGCCAGATTCCTGGAGTGGATGACGTGATGCCCGTGCAGGTCTGGACGAATAACTGCCGGTTGAGCCTGGATGCGATTGTGTTTCACGGTGTTCCGGCCAGCCAGTTGCCGGCCACCCGCGCGTTGCGGCTGGTGGCAGGCGATTGGGAGGCGTTTCATGCGCGGCGCGACGCGGCGTTGGTCGGCCAGGCAGTGGCTAGCCGCCGAGCGTTATCGATTGGCGACACGTTCACTATCGGCGACATGACCGTCCACGTGGCCGGCGTGTTTCGCTCCTCCGACGTGGCTGAAGAAAGCTTGATCTACACGCACCTGGAGTTTCTGCAGTTCAAGCGCGGGGCCGATGCCGCCGGCCTGGTGACTCAGCATGAAGTCCACCTGGAAGACGCCACGGATCCCGACACCGTGGCTCGCGAGATCGATCAGGCCCTGCGTTCGGGACCGGTCGCCACGACCACCCGCCCGCGGTCCGCCTTTCAAGCCAGCACGCTGGCGGACCTGGTCGACCTGGTTCGATTCGCCCGCTGGTTGGGCCTGGCTTGCCTGGGGCTGGTGCTCTCGATCGTCGGCACGACCACGGTTATGGGAGTGCAGGACCGGGTCCGGGAACATGCGATCCTGCAAACTTTGGGGCTGCGGCCAGGCCACGTGTTTCGCCTGATTGTGGCCGAATGCTTGATTCTGAGCCTTGTGGGCGGGACCTGCGGCACTGGCCTGGCACTGGCGGTGTTGGCGACTGGCGGGTTGGCCATCGGCGCGGAAGGCGTTACGCTGGCGTTTCTTCCGTCCTGGCATCTGGCCGCCCTGGGCCTGTCCGTCTCGCTGGGCATGGGACTGGTCGCCGGGGTTCTGCCAGCCTGGCAGGCGGCTCGTGCCCCGATCGTTGCCTCGCTTCATTGGTCATGAGGTATCGCACCCGCTGGCCGCTCGATGATCGCGCAATGCTGGCACAAAGGACAGGTTGATTCATGAATCAGCGCGTGTTGATCCTGTGTACCGGCAATTCGTGCCGCAGCCAGATGGCCGAGGGTCTGTGGCGGGAGATGGGCGCGGGCCAGTGGGAAGCCTGTTCGGCCGGCTCACGCCCCGCCGGTTACGTGCACCCATTGGCCATTGAAGCAATGCGGCAGCGGGGCATCGATATTGCGGCGGGCCGCAGCAAGTCGGTGGACGAGTTCCAGGGGCAGTCGTTCGACCTGGTCGTCACCGTTTGCGACCACGCGCGGGAGGCCTGCCCGGTTTTTCCCAGCGCGAAACAGACGCTGCACTGGCCCTTCGACGACCCGGCCCACGCCACCGGCACCCCGGAGCAGCAGATATCGGAATTCGTTCGCGTCCGCGACGAGATCGAACGGCGGATCGCCGCCTATCTGGGCTTGCCTGGCGACCGGCTGGCGTGAGCCCGCTGTTGCTTCGCGCGGCGTAGTACTGTTCGAATCGACGATGATCGCCGGGACTGGATCGAGACGCGGCGGGAATACCAGGCCGGCGTGTTCGCAGTCGACGAGGGCATAGTCGCCTTTCGCACCGCGAAAGTAGCGAGCACGCCGCGACGCCTTTGACGACAAGAGTTGACGTGTGGTCAACCACAAGGCGCTCTCGAACCACCTGCACCTGATCGCCCGCCCGCGGCCCGAGATCGCGGCCTGTCCCGCAAACTGGCGTTCAGTTAGCGCGGCCGCAGCGCCATCGTACGCTCCCAGCCACGCCCGCTACCGGCGACAGTTTGCCCAGGGGAAACGTCGCCGTCGAGCGTCGGATAATCCGATTCTGGACATGCCGATGAGCGAGTACGTGCGGATTCTGCTCTGGGTGGTAGCGCAGACCGTGGCGGCACAAGCGGCACTGGAGTCGGACCCGTCGGCGCTGGTGCAACACTTGAGGATCTACGGGCTGGATCCCGACCGCTGGACCGCGGCGGTGGACAACTTTGACGAGTGGTTCGGTCGAGCGGTCGGTTCGGTCGAACGGCTGCGGGAGCTGCTGGACCGCAGCAGGGACCGTTGGGTCAAAGGCATGCGGAACTGCCGAGCGACATTCGGCTGACCGGCCGGCAGTGACCCGCGCCGGCCGGCGTGAGGATGATCAGCGAGCTTGATCGTCAGCCCCACAACGCCCGACGCCGGAGCACGTCAGGCTTCATTCCTCCAGTCTCTCGCGAACCCGTCGTCTCGAACGGTCCGCTCAGCGTGCATGGATGCCGCGTCTCGAAGCTGCCTATCGCGGTCCTTCGCGCCTGCTCCCCGTCGCTTCCAGCCCGCTTGCCCCCGGCCGCCCCTCTCTTTTTCCCGCCGCCGGACCACCCGCTCACCACTCCAACTGCTGGTCCCGCCGCCCAGCAGCTCGAATCTTGGGTGTCTGGCCTTTCCGCCAGCGGGACGTTGGTCCCAGTGACCGAGCAGGACGAAAGGGACACTGGCGGCTCATCCGATGTTTCAACACCGGCAGCGACTGTGGCACACGTCGGGCCCCGCTCGGAGTCTACGCGCAGTGGCCACACCCGCCTTGATCTGGTTCAAGTCCGCGTACACCATGCAGGTCAGCATCGCCTGATCATCCACGATTTCCCAGCACATGAAGCTTTGCTCCCAGTGTAGCCCGATTGTCCTCAATCGGGTTCTTTGGCGCTGGCTGTGTGCGTTACGCAAGGAGCGATTGGGGACAATCGCTCTACACTCGCCGGCGCTGAGGAGACGTTACTGATCGCTGACTCCACGGCGCATGCGACTCGCGTGAACCAGATCGCCGCGACCATTGCCGATTCGGCTCTGGCGGGAGCCGACCCGTACGCCACGGCCATGCAGTCGCTGGTCACCGCCGCGCAGTCCCGCTGGACCTCGCTGGATTCCGACCAGGCGGTCGCTCGGCGCGATCGCGTGGTGGCGGAAACGACGGCACCGCAATCGCGAATCGGCATGGATCAGCTCGAGATCTCCAAGTTCAACCAGGGGATCCGACCGATGAGCGCAACAATGCCGCCTACGTCGAGATGACGCGGCGCTGGTGGTCGGCGTCCGCAATGCGGTCCGTCACGTAATCCACCATCTGCTGGTCGTTCAGTACCTCGTGCCGCAGCAGCGTGTTCAGGTTCATCCGCGGCGCCTGGGGTCCCATCTGGCGGGCAATTGCCTTCCGGACGAGCGGCGCCTGGGCTGTGTCGGCCAGCAGGTCCCAACGAACCGACAGCTCACCCATAATCAGCGCCCGTGCCTCGGCGGTTTCCGCCTGGCGGTACGCGATCAGGGCCTGGAACTTTGGAGGGTCCAATGCAATCCGCTACGCCATCGGGACAAAGAGCCGACGACTGGATTCGCACCAGCATCAGCCGGTTTACAAGACCGGCGCCTTTCTCAATCGAGCCACGTCGGCAATCAGGCACGAGCGCAAGGATTCGAACCCTGTGCGACAGTTTTGGAGGCTGTCTGCTCTCCCAGGAGCACACTCGCGTCGGTAAAAGGCCCCGCCGCCGTTGCCAACGGCGGGGCCATCGCTTACTTCTCCAGCTCGATGTTTCAGTACGCCTCGCTGACGAACTTCGACCAGCTTTCAATCCGCAGCTCGTGAGCTGCGTAGCGTGGCGTCCACGTGGGCTGGATCGGCCGCTTGCGCAGCCGCATCTTCGCCTGGTCCGGCGTGCGGTCCGCCTTGCGCTTGTTGCAGGCGACGCACGCCAGCACGCAGTTGTCCCACCGCGACTCGCCGCCCTGAGCCCGAGGCACGACGTGGTCGATCGTCAGTTCCTCGCTGCCGGGCTGCACGCCGCAGTAATGGCACGTGTAGTGATCACGCTTGAAGATGTTCCGCCGGCTGAACGTGACCGCCGCGACTGGTAGTTCGTCGTAGCCGGTCAGCGTCACCACTTCCGGAACCTTCAGCCGCAGCCGCACCGCCTGAATGAACAGATCGCTATCGCCAGGGCGCAGCTGCATCCAGTCGTGCCAGTCGTAGGTCTGGTAGTCGACCGGGTCGACCACCCGCGCCGTGTCGTTCCACAGCATCGTCAGGGCGCGCGCCACCGTGGCCACGTTCACTGGCTGCCAGTTGCGGTTGAGCACGAGCGTTGGGCGATCAATCATCTGCGCGACCATGCGATCCTCCTTTCCTCATTGTCTTCCAAGGGGTATCCGAAGGGACTCGAACCCTTACCTCCTGGTTCACGGCCAGGCATGCAGCGACCCCTACACCACGGACACCATCAGCAGCAGCCCGACCAGGATTCGAACCCGGAACACCTCGTTAGAACCGAGGGATGATTTCCGTTTCACCATCGGGCCAGACTCGTCAACAGCGGAAGGCATGGGAGTCGAACCCACATGACCCGAAGGTCGCACGGTTTAGCAAACCGGCCCGGCGAGCCATATCCGGCTACCTTCCGAAGATTCTCGATTTCAAGTGGACTCACCGGGAATCGAACCCGGATTACCGCCATGCCATGGCGGTGTCTTCCCGTTGGACCATGAGCCCGTTCGCGTTTCAGTGGACCGTAGACCACCGCTGCGCGGCGGTGCCCGAGTCGAACCCATCACACCGACCTTGCAAGGGTCAGTCGCCCCCGACGGCATGCCGGCCCATTCGTTTCAGAGGTCCGTCCGGGAATTGAACCCGGTCTTCCGCCTTACCACGGCGGCGTGCGGCCCAAAACACCTACAGACCAAAGTCATCGCGGCCGGAATCGAACCGGCAATCTTCTGGTTGTCACCCAGACGTCGTGGCCGTTGGACTACGCGATGGATCCGTGACCGAGGTGGGAGTCGAACCCACAAAGTCACCACATTCCGGGCACCATGCGCAGCATGGTCGGTGACCGCTATGCCAGTTTGCGTAACCGGTCATCATCAGTAGCGGGTCCGGGAGTCGCACCCGGCGGTCCAGGCCTATGAAGCCCGAATGAGCACTGGCCCACCCGCGTCAGTTCAGTCAATTCAGTCGCAGGTCCCGGTATCGAGCCGGGCTCGTCGGGCTTATGAAACCCGACTGGGCACCTGCCGCACCTGCAATCGAGGAAGTAGCCAAGGCGAGCGTCGAACTCGCACGCCCAATCGGGCACGACGTTCTGAGCGTCGCGTGTCTGCCAGTTCCACCACATCGTCGCGCAAGTGACGCGGACGGGAATTGAACCCGTGTCGGCGAGCTTGAAAGGCTCACTGCAAAACCAACATCGCACCGCGCCATCTCAAGCGCCCTCGACGGGATTTGAACCCGCGATCTCCTGCGTGACAGGCAGGCGAGCACTCCGGACTGCTCCGCGAGGACCGAATTTCAAGTCAGTAGCTCAGGTGGAATTCGAACCCACAGCATCCCTGGTTCTGAATCAAGGTGGTCTGCCAGTTGCCTACCGAGCCGTGTCGCTGCGCGCTGAGTACCCAGAGCAGGATTCGAACCTGCATTCGCTCGGCGAACAACGCTGCGCGTCGGTGCCCGAGCCGAGCCGCTCTGCCGTTGGCGCATCCGGGCGATATCGCGAGTAGTCCCGAGCGGAATCGAACCGCCGTTTCCTGGATGTGAGCCAAGCGTCGTTGCCGTTGGACCACGGGACTGTGTGAGTGGACTCACCGGGAGTTGCACCCGGATTCTCAGCGTGCGGAGCTGATGTCTTCCTGTTGGACCATGAGCCCTTTACCGTGAGCGGAAGCCGTGGGACTCGAACCCACAAGCGATCAGGTCGCCGCCTGTTTTCGAGACAGGTTCCTCATCCGGCCGGATGACTTCCGTAATGATCTGAGCTGCGGCGGCAGGAATCGAACCTGCGTCAGGGCGGTTAACAGCCGCCTACCCGTACCAGCACGGGTTCCACCGCAAGGGAAAACAACAGTCAGGACGGCTGGACTTGAACCAGCGGTCTCGTGCGGCCGCGACCACCGCTGCGCGGCGGTGCCCGGCGGATTGCCAGGCTTTGCCACGTCCTGAAGCAAGAGCGCCCAGCGGGAGTCGAACCCGCACATCCGCCATGGCAAGGCGGCAGGCAGCCGCTACATCATGGGCGCGTATTGCGATCGCCGAATTGTCAAAGAGCCAGAGCACCGGGTGGGACTCGAACCCACGTCGCCGCATTACGGGTGCGGAATCTTGGCCGCTAGACGACCAGTGCATGTTGTTCAGTGGGACCGGAGGGACTTGAACCCTCACCCGCCCGGTTAAGAGCCGGGGATGCTGCCGCTAACACCTCGATCCTGAATGGCCAGTCAGCTGCAGCGATCAGCTTTCAGATGCCACGCTGACGGCTGAGAGCTGATCGCCGACAGCTCCCATGAGGCCGGAGGGATTCGAACCCCCACCGTGCGAGTTAAAAGCCCGCTGTGCTGCCGTTACACCACGACCCCGGATGGGCGTGGTATCCCTTTCAGTCGCTGTCGCATTGGCATCGCATTGGTCTCCAGTGAGTAGCCCGAGAAGGAGTCGAACCTTCGTTTCCACCTTATCAGAGCGACGTCCTCAACCGTTGGACGAC
>JAGFJK010000497.1 GCA_024102795.1 Pirellulaceae bacterium | reverse complement strand
CGGAGATCCCGCCGAGTCCGAGGGCTCACCTGCGCCACTCGACGTGCCAGCGCCTCGACCGTCCGAGCCGCCCGACCAGCCGCCGCCGCCGGACCGTCCCACTCAGGACGAGGACCAGGGCTGGTTCCGGTCCCTGAAGCGCGAGCTGCACCAGCAAGTCATCGCCGAGATGGATCTGGCCACGCTCAGCGGCATGAAGAACAAGGAATTGCGGAGCGAAGTCCGGCGGCACGTCGAACGGATCTGCGAGGAACGTTCGGACCTGCTGAACCTGGGCGAACGCGAACGGCTGATCAGCGAGATCATGGACGAGACGTTCGGTCTGGGGCCGCTGGAATCGTTGATGCGCGACCCGACGGTGTCGGACATCCTGATCAACGGGCCGCACACGGTTTATGTCGAGCGGCGGGGTAAGCTGGAACGCAGCAAGGTCTCGTTTCACGACGACCAGCACGTGATTCAAATCGTGCAGCGAATCGCCGGGCAGAGCGGGCGGCGAATCGATGAAACGTCCCCCATGGTCGACGCGCGGCTGCCCGACGGCAGCCGGCTGAACGCCGTCATTGCGCCGCTGGCCCTGGACGGGCCGCTGGTTTCGATCCGCCGTTTCGGCACGGTGCCGGTCTCCGCCCGCAAACTGCTCGAATTCCACTCGATCACCGAGGAAATGCTGCAATTCCTCATCGCCTGCGTCCAGGCCCGCACGAATATCCTGATCTCGGGCGGCACGGGCAGCGGCAAGACCACCCTGCTGAACTGCCTGTCGTCTTTCATTCCGCACGACGAGCGGGTGGCCACGATCGAGGACGCCGCGGAACTGCAGTTGCAGCAGCCGCACGTGGCCCGGATGGAAACCCGCGCCGCCAATGTGGAAGGCAAAGGCGAAATCACCTGCCGCGACCTGGTCCGCAACGCCCTGCGGATGCGGCCCGACCGGATCATCGTCGGGGAATGCCGCGGCAAGGAAGCCCTGGACATGCTGCAGGCGATGAACACGGGCCACGAAGGCAGCTTGACCACCATCCACGCCAACACGCCCCGCGACGCCATCGGCCGGTTGGAGATGATGGTCGGCATGGCTGGCTTCGACATGCCGATCTGGGTCATCCGCCGGCAGATCGCCTCGGCCATTCACGTCGTGGTCCAGGCGGCCCGGCTGATGGGTGGCGTCCGCAAGGTGACCCGCATTTCGGAAATCACGGGCATGGAAGGCGACGTGCTGGCCATGCATGACCTGTTCGAATTCAAAGCCACCGGACTGGACGACAACCGGGTCACTCAAGGCGACTTCTGGGCCACCGGGATTCGCCCCACGTTGATGGAACGCATGAAGGCCTACGGTACCGAACTGCATCCCGACCTGTTCGAACGGCGGAAGCTGTTCGTTCAGCAAAGCACCAACGGAGCTCACGCATGAGCTACCTGATCATGTGCCTGGCCTTCGCCGGAGGCGTGCTGCTGGTGTTCGGCACCAACCTGATGCTGGCCGACGTGGCGATCGAGCGGCGGCGGCAACTGAAGGAGCGGCTGGAAAGGGAACTGCGGCGGAAGCAGCAGGAGCGGGCCCGCCAGGTGCTTGAGTTCCGCCAGTTGCAAAGCGTGGCGGACGACACATTCAAGCTGGAGCACGACTCGCTCAAGCAACGGTTCCTGATGCTGATCGAACAGTCGGGCCTGCGGGTCAATCCCAGGCAGGTCGCCAGCCTGTGCCTGGCGGCGGCTTTTCTCCCCGCGCTGCTGACTCTGGGCACGACCCAGCAGTTGCTGTACGCCCTGCCCGTGGCCGTCGCGGGTGGCCTGCTGCCGCTCTTGTACGTGATGTACAAGCGCTCCGAGCGGCGCGAGAAGCTGCTCTCGCAACTGCCCGACGCGTTTGAATTGATGAGCCGGATGCTCCGCGCCGGACAGACGATCCCCCAAGCCTTGCAGGGCGTGGCCGACGAATTCGCGCACCCGCTGGCCACCGAGTTCGGCTGTTGCTATGAACAGCAGAACCTGGGCATGTCGATGGAAGCCTCGATGGCCGATCTGGCGCAACGCACGGGGCTGTTGGAGATCAAGATCTTCGTCGTGGCCGCCGCCATCCATCAGCAGGCCGGCGGCAACTTCTCGCAACTGCTCGACCAGCTATCGCACGTGATCCGCGCCCGGTATCGCATCCGCGGCCAGATCCGGGCGCTGACCGCCGAGGGGAAACTGCAGGCCGCCATTCTGCTCGGTCTGCCATTCGTGATGCTGTTCGGCATGATGATCATCAGCCGCGACTACATCAACGTCCTGTTCGAACACTACTACCTGCTGATCGGGATGGTGATCTCGGAAATCATCGGAGCGCTCTGGATTCGCAAGATCGTCAATTTCGACTTTTGAAGAATGCTTCCCGGTACCGCGAAGAGGGCCGACCATGAGTTACTTGTGGCAACCCCAGGTGATTCTGTTGCTGCTGGCCGTCGGAGCCTTTCTGCTGTTGCTGGCCGCCGCCTTCACCAGTCGGCCGAGCGCGACGGACCGCCGGCTGGACGAGATGTCGGCGGACGAAGCCAACCGGCGCCGGTATCGCATTCCGGCGGTAGAGAGGGAATTGAAGAAGCAGCAGGCCCGGCTGCGACTGATCCAGGCGGGCTTGTACGGCAAGAATGCCGCGGCCGCGTTCGCCACCCTGCGCGTCGTGCTGTTCGTGGCGCTGGTCGTGGCGGCGGGCGCGTTGAGTCTGAGCGGTTTGATCCCGCTGACCTTGGCGGTCGTGATCGGCCTGGCGGCGGCCATCCTGGCCACGATCGGCCCGTCGCTCTGGCTGGACCGCCGCAAGCAATACCGCCAGACGCAGGTCCGCCGCGCGTTGCCTGACGCGCTGGACATCATCAGCGTTTGCATGGAAGCCGGCTTGAGCCTGCCGGGCGCCCTGGCTCGCGTGGCCAAGGAACTGGCCACCGCCCACCCGCTGCTGGCCTTGGAGTTCGCGATCGTCGACCGCGAAACCCAGCTCGGACGTTCCACGGGCGACGCCTTGCGGGAGTTTGCCTACCGCTTCGATCTGGAAGAGCTGCGGAACCTGGCGGCCGTGATCCTGCAAGCCGAGAAGTACGGCAGCAGCCTCACCCGGACCATGCAGGTCTACTCCGAAACACTGCGGCAGAAACGGCATCAACGCGCCGAGGAACTGGCTCAGAAGGCCAGCATCAAAATCCTGTTCCCCACGCTGTTCTGCATCTTCCCGGCGATGTTCGTGGTGATCATGGGTCCCGCCGTGATTCGGATTTACGAATTCTTCACCGAGAATGGTCTGGGTGTGGGAGGGTAGTCGCGATGGCTCCCGATGCGGGCAATCCGAGTCTTGTCGCGGCCGCCAGGCGACCCGATCGCCGCCGCCCGGACAAGCACTTTCCGGGCGAGGCGGGCACGGCTCCGGGCGAGGCGGGCCGCTTTCCGGGCGAACCGGCCCGGACCCTGTCCGAACTGGACGTCAGCGCCGACTTTCTCCGCGATCTGGTGCTGCGACTGGCCACGACCGTGACGTCGTTCACGACCGAGTGGATGGCCCGGCAAGTCGGCTTGTCGCTGCTCGTGGTCACCGAGTTGCTGGACCAGTTGCGGCAACTCAAACTGGTCGAAATCCTCGGCCAGCAAGGACCGTTGAACGACCGCTTCGCGGCCACGCAGTTGGGGATCGAGCGGTCCACGCAGTCGCAGCGCGTCTGCGGTTACCTGGGTCCGGCTCCGGTGGCCCTCGACAGTTACATCGCCGGCTTGCGGAGGCAACTTGAACGGTTGCCCCCCGTCGAACCGGACCAGGTGGCCTTCGCACTCCGCGAACTGGTCTTGCCCGAGCTGGCAGGGGAAGTCGCCGGGCTGGCGATGTCGTCGCGGCGCAGCTTGCTGGTGTTCGGACCGCCAGGCAACGGCAAGACCAGCCTGGGCCGCCTGCTGCACGGCGTCGTGGACGGCCGGCTGTGGATTCCACACGCCGTGGTGGTGGGCCAGCATGTGATCCGCTTCTATGATCCGCAGTGCCACGAACGCCTGGAGGAGCAAGCGGGGTCCACGGCGGGACAGGCGCCGGCGCGGCGGACCGACGCCCGCTGGATCCCCATCCGCCGGCCATTCGTGATGGTCGGCGGCGAACTGACTCTGGGCGATCTCGAGCTGGGGTACAACTCGGCGCTGGGTTGCCATGAAGCGCCGATCCACTTGAAGGCCAACGGCGGCACCTTCCTGCTGGACGATCTGGGCTGCCAGCGCGACGATCCGGAGGCCCTGCTCAAACGCTGGTTCGTGCCGCTCGACCAGAAGAACGACTTTCTCACGCTGGAAAGCGGGCAGAAGGTGCGGTTCCCGTTCGAGCTGATGCTGATTATCTCAACCAACCTGGCGGTGAACGAGGTGATGACGCCCGCCATCCTGCGGCGGATGGGCTATCGACTGCATGTGGAGAATCCCGATGCGGAACGCTACGGGCGGATCTTTGAGCGGTATGCGGCCGAGCGGGGCGTGGAGTTACCCGCGGACCTGATTCCCGAGCTGCTGGCCCGTTACGCCGCCGAACGGCGGCCGCTGCGCGGCTGCGAACCCAACGACTTGCTCGGACGTGTCGCGGACATCTGCCGCTTCCGCAACATGCCCCTGGTACTGAACGCCGATCTGCTGGACCTGGCCTGGAAAGCCTACTTCAGCGAATCTTGAGGAGCCTGAGTGATGCGATGGCCGAACTTTTTCCCTGAGACGCGCCGGGGACGGGCGAGTCGGGCACGAGTGCGGCGCC
>JAGFJK010000472.1 GCA_024102795.1 Pirellulaceae bacterium | reverse complement strand
TACGAACCTCGAACGCCTCCGCTGCCGCTGTTGATCACCGGGGTGGCGGGGGTGGCCGGCTACAACGCGCTGCACTACTTCTCGGCCAGGTATCCGGGCCAGGTCTTTGCCGTGCGGCGCCCGGACTATTGGAATCTGTCCAGCGAGAACATCATTCCGTGCGAGCTGCACGACCAGGACCGGCTGGCGCGGCTGTTCGACGAGTATGGATTCGCGGCGGTGCTGAACTGCGAGGGCAGTTGCGCGCTGCGGGCCTGCGAGATGGATCCGCCGCTGGCCTGGCGCGTCAACGTGCTCGGTTTGCAGGGACTGCTGGAGACGATTCAGGACCGCGACGTGCGTCTGGTCCATCTGTCGATCGACCTGGTTTATTCGGGCCAGGGCGCGGGGGACTACCTGGAACACGATCCCACGGATCCGGTCACGGTGTACGGCAAGACGATGGTGCAGTCCGAGCGGCTGGTGGGAGCGATCTGCCCGGCGGCCTGCGTGCTGCGGATCTCGCTGCCGATGGGAGTCAGTTTCAACGGCCACGCGGGAGCCATCGACTGGATTCAATCGCGGTTCAAGAAGTCCAAGCCGGCGACGCTGTACTACGACGAGATCCGCACGCCAACCTACACCGATTGCCTGAACCGGGTCTGCGAGGATGTGCTGGGGTCGTCGCTGAGCGGCCTGTACCACGCGGGCGGTCCGCGGCGTTTGAGCTTGTACAACATCGCTCAGATCGTGAATCGCGTCGGCGGGTACGATCCCCGGCACCTGGAAGGGTGTCTGCGGCACCAGGCAGGCCCCGTGCCGCCGCGAGCGGGCAACGTGGCACTCAACAGCCGCAAGCTGGCCGAGGCGCTGGGCTATGAACCGTTTGATCCCTGGCCGCTCGACGAACGTTGGGTGCCCTCGCACCCAGCGTGGCACTTCGAACGGTCGGCGGACCAGCCCGGCTCGCCCGAACTGCTGGCCGAAATCCTGTATCGCAATCCATCGCACTGACAGAGAACGGAGGCGATTTCCCGAAAAATCACCCCCGTCGCCTTAAAGATCGTGCAGCTTGCTTGTTGAATTAAAGCAGAGGTTTACGGTGAGTCGCCGCGATGTCGGGACGAAACGTTCAAGAACCATCGCCGTTCGACTTCGCGCACTGTCTTTATGCCGTAGGCGTTGAACAACCGTAGCCCAGGGACGCCCGCTTCGGGCGCACCCCGGGGGAACGACAGCCTTGCGGCCCCACTACGCTGAAGACGTTGCACAACGCGCCTTGTGGAACGCCTTCGGCGTACAAGAGCACTCGAAATCACGACCTTACCCAGGGTGCGCCCGAAGCGGGCGACCCTGGGCTGTGGCTGTGAAACGCCTTCGGCGTAAGGGAGCTCCGAGGACGCAGTTGCAACGCTTTAAACTCTGACAAGGAAAAAGCTTATAGGCTGCATGATCTCCTTGAATCAAGATTGAAGTTCTGCTCGACGGTCGCTTGCAAGTCGAGTGTCGTGCGGATGCTGGCGAGCATCCGGCCGTAGTGTTCGGCGGCCTCGGCTGTTAGCAGGCGCCCGGCCCGGTCCGCCAGCCACTTGCGGCAAGGTTGATACCCGCCGACTTGGAACTGCCAGACCTCCTCCGCCACGGGGCCCCAGGACGCATTCGGGGCGCACCAGATCCGCCCACGCTCGTAGCGGATCGCCTGCCGGCGGATCACGACTGGCTCGTCGGGAAATTCCCGCGGCTCGATCCGTTGCCCGTCGGCCTCCGGTCGCAGCAGATGGCAGTCCGCCAGTTGCCGTCCGAGCGCCGCCAGGGCCGTGAACATCTCGCCGCCGGTTGGCCAGAGAATTCGGGGAAAATTCGTCCGCAGCGGCTCGGCGAAGCGAACCCGATAGGTCGGGCAATGGAACAGGGCATAGACATAGTGCAGCACGTCGTCCGGGCCAAACGTCCGCAGCCCGTCTCCAACACCCGCGGGTTGCCAGTCCAGGCCGGTTCGGCGTCCAAACCCTTCGATGA